>CAZYQB010000246.1:0-3676 GCA_964649595.1 uncultured Oscillospiraceae bacterium
CGCAACCTGTTTGAAACCGTCATGTGGGTAAACACTCCTCGCACCGAAGCATACATCGAGGAGGCTGCCGAGGATATCGACGGTTTGAACTATCTGGCAGGCAAGAGTGTACAGTTCGTCAACTCCAAGGCATATCAGGGCACGCTGATGGCGCATATGGACGGCGGTACGCCCAACATCATTATCGAGCTGGATGCAGCCGACGCATATCACTTCGGCTATCTGGTATACTTCTTCGAGAAGGCGTGTGGTCTGTCCGGCTACATCCTGGGCGTAAATCCCTTCGATCAGCCCGGCGTTGAAGCTTACAAGAAGAATATGTTCGCCCTGCTCGGCAAGCCCGGTTATGAGGCACGCCGCGCAGAGCTCGAAGCTCGTCTGTAATTGCTTTGCGGCAGAGCCTATCTGCTGAAAGGATGAGATGAGCAGTTGAGGCGCGTCAATTAAAAAGGGATTGACGCGCCTTTTTTGTACTAAAAAACAAAAGAAAGGAGATCGAAGGTATGTGGAAATGCAGATCGAGCTACGGAGACAAGTGCTGCAGCCTGCACGACAGTATTATAAGCAAGGCGGCGTTTGAAAACAAGGTGCTGTATATGCGCTTTGAGGACGGCATTGTGCTGCTCCCTGCAACGTGGGCGAATCCTTTTAAGGATAAGTGCTATCGCAGCGATTCTGCGTTGATCGCGATCACAGTAGAAGATAAAAGAGTAAGCATTCCGCAGGATGCGATCCGCGTGCTGATTCGCGGATCGAAGTATTTGTTCGGAAAGGCACTCGGACGGTATGAAAAGCAGATTTCTATTGATGAACTGATAGAGGATATCGAGGGAAATCCCGAAAAATATGAAATCATGGATGTGTATTCTTCAGAAGATGGAGGAAAGCTGTTGCTGTGCGGTGTGATCCATGCAAATGCAGGGCTCAGCGCAGATGATGAATTTGAGATGATTATTCATCAGAAGATGGGAGCGCAGATGCGCTTTTTCTGGAATGAACTGGAGCTGGAAAAGCCGCTGTGAGTCCGTGGGAAACTTTATGATCGATATAAAAGAGCGTCCGCGATCTGTTTGCTGATCGCGGACGCCATATTTTTGTGTTTAAGATTATGAAGAGAGAAATTAGCAGCTCTTGATGCAGTCCATGAAGATTTTTCTGACTTCGCCGGATTCCATATCCAGAACTTCGCAGGCGACTTCGATGATGGCGCGCTTTTCCTTGAGTGCCTTCTTAACGATGGTGGTCGCCTTCTCATAGCCGATGGAGGGAACCAATGCGGTTGCCATGGCGGTGCTGTTGAGCAGGGTGCGCAGGCAACGCTCGTCGTTGGCGGTGATGCCCTCAACGCAATATTCGCGGAATACGCGGCAGACGTTGTTCAGCATATTGATGGACTCGAAGAGGCTGTAGAAAGCGACGGGCTCGAATGCGTTGAGTTCCATCTGACCGCCTTCGACTGCCATCGCGATGGTGGCATCATTGCCGACTACGCGGAAAGCGACCTGAGAGACAACCTCGGGCATAACGGGGTTGATCTTGCCGGGCATGATGGAGGAACCATGCTGACGGGAGGGCAGGTTGATCTCGCCCAGACCGCCGCGGGGACCGCTGGAGAGCAGGCGCAGGTCGTTGGCGACCTTGGACAGGGCGACAGCAAAGCTCTTCAGGGCGGAGGAAACGGCGAGGAAACCGTCGGGATGCTGGGTGCCGTCGATCAGGTCTTCAGCCTGAGTAAGGGGTTCGCCGGTGATCTTTGCCAACTCGGGAACGACGTTTGCCAGATATTCAGGAGTGGTGTTGATGGCGGTGCCGATTGCGGTAGCGCCCATGTTGAGAACATACATTTCGCTCAGGGAAGCTTCGATGCGGTTCATGCCGCGCTCAAGCGCATTGGCGTAGGCGTTGAAGGACTGACCCAGACGAACCGGAACCGCGTCCTGCAGCTGCGTGCGACCCAGCTTGATGAAATCCTTGAATTCTTCACCCTTGGCGCGGAAAGCAGCAACCAGATCGCGCAGGGTGGGCATCAGCTTGCGAACCAGCTTGATGGTGGTCAGCTTGCCGGCGGTGGGGAATACGTCATTGGTGGACTGAGACATATTTACGTGGTCATTGGGATGAACGATATATTTGCCCAGCTCGCCGCCCAGAATTTCGGTGGCGCGATTGGCGATGACTTCGTTGGCGTTCATGTTGCCGGAGGTACCTGCGCCGCCCTGGATGGGATCAACTACGAAATGCTCATGCAGCTGACCGGCGATGATCTCATCGCAAGCGGTGATGATGGCATCGCGCTTGTCGATAGGCATCTGACCACTCATGGCGTTGGCGATGGCGGCTGCCTTCTTGATCTCAGCCAGACTTACGATCATGTCGGAGAGCATCAGGGTGCCGGAGATGGGGAAGTTCTGCTGAGCGCGGGCGCTCTGTACGCCGAAATAGGCACCGTCGGGAATCTGAATGTTGCCGAGAGAGTCCTTTTCAATACGCATATATTTCAATCCTCCCAATAGAGTTTATTCTTCGAATCTTTTCTTGCAAATTATAGCATATGTAATGTAAAGTTGCAAGTCTCGATTCAAAAATGGATGATAAGTTCTCGTAATTGCAAAAACATGAAGGAAAAAATGTGTTTTCCTGCAAATTCGATTATAAATCGACAGAAAAGAAATTGAATTGCAGGATTTAAAATAATCTTATTAAAGTTGAATGTAAAAAGAGGAAGTTCGAAATCGCAATCTGTCAAATTGAATTTGAAAGGAGGGGAATACTTAAAAATATGTGTGGCGGAAGTATCTTTTGTAAAATGGAAGATTGACGAAAAAAGACAATTGCAATACAATATTGCTCAGAGTAATTAAAAACGGGGTATCCGGGTGAGAAAGGAAAATGCAATATGAAAAAGACGTATGTCACCACGCTGCCCGATCATGTGAGTGCATTTTTGCAGGCAAGCCGGTGCCTTAAAGAGCTGGGCGTCAACATTACTCGTTTGAGTTATAACAAGGCGGTGGATACGCGCACGCTCTTTATAGAAGTGGAAGGAACTCCCGCGCAGTTGGAGGAAGGAGACCGCAGGCTCAACGAGATCGGCTATCTGCAGAACGATGACAGCGCCGAGAGCATCGTGCTGCTGGAGTTCAGACTGCGCGACCGCCCGGGAATATTGCTGGAGCTGCTGGGGCTTATACAGGAGTTCAATTTCAATATTTCCTATATGAGCTTTCAGGAGAGAAAGGCAGAGTATCAAATATTCAAGACCGGTCTGTTTATGGATGACCGTGAGCGCATGGATGAATTCATGCAGCGCGCCGGTATGCAGTTTGATGTGCGTGTGATCGACTACAATCATACCGAAAAGAACTTCGATAACAGCATATTCTATCAGTCCTATGCTTCTGCGCTGGCGGCAACGATGGACATTGATGAAGCAGGCAGAGAAGAAATGCTTATCAATGTAAACCTCGCAATGCAGCTGCTGGATGAGCGCGGGCTTTCGCCTTATCGCACGTTTGACACAGTCAGCCGCTTTGCCGAGCTTATGGCGCGCTATCGTGGCGAGGCGTTCAATCCTCGTGTTACCGGTCATAAGCTGACCGAGCAGACCACGCTGTTTCTCATTGAACCGCCCTGCGGCAGCAATACCGCCATTCTCAAGCACGGCAAAGAATATCTG
>CAZYQB010000247.1:0-3654 GCA_964649595.1 uncultured Oscillospiraceae bacterium
GCACGAACGCACATACCGCAATATCGCCGCTGAAACGGTTCTTTTCCTCTTTGAAAACAAATCTATATACCAGATAGAAGCATCCGCAGTACATCAGCAGAACTTTGATCCAATCGCTGACGCTCAGCAGCCATTCAAGCGTACCGGTATTAATCTCCCTTTGATAGATGATTCTAATCAAGGTCGCACACACATTGAAAATGACCACCGGAATCAACAGCGCACTCAGACGTTTTCGGAGGAAATGCTGCAGATATCCTTTTTTGTGTTCAAGCCCATAGCGCATTCCATATCCTGAGCAAAGGAAGAAAAATGTTACGCAGATATAGGCAAAACTTCCGATCAGATCCTGAATCGTATTGCCGTATTCTGCCGGAAAGTGGACCATCACAACGATAATGCAGGATAGTCCCTTCAGCGCCTGCGTATATTCGCGCCCCATAAACGCTTCGCTGTTTCCCGTATATCGGCAGCCGATCAGCGCCGCAAGTGATAGAGAAACCACGATCAGTCCCATGATGATCCAAGTCATATACTCACCTCTAAATGGCAAAAGGGTCAATTTTCCGGCTCCGTATACCGAGAAGATGTACACTAAACCATATACTCCCGCGCTACCGGAATCCGGCGCAAAACCCACGTCACAGCTAAAGACGCCGCAAGCGTGACCAACGTAACCACCGGAATCATGACCACAGCGCTGCCAATTCCCAATATCTTAAAGAGTATCTGAATAATCGCCGTATGCACCGCATATACGCCCATGCTGTTGGCACAAATGACGCGCACAAAACGGCAGAATATCCCCTGATCATATTCCTGACTGCCAAACAGCGACTTTCCCCACAGGAAAAGCGCCGCTGAATAGCCGACGATGCCAGGCGAAAACACGCTGTAGAAGTTTTTTCCCTCGCCCTTGAGAATGGAGAATACCTGCGTTCCGCCGAAAGTCAGCAAAAGCCCCAGCACACCCGCTGCATACCAGACACCCCTGCGTTGAGGAGTAAAGGTATTCAGATACCAACCCAGCACATAATAGCCGGTGAATCCGGAGACATACTGCAGATACAAATTGTCCGTCAGGCTGTAGATGCACGACGCAGCAGGAATCAATTCGCACAGCTTCTCCGTAACAAAAGGAAGCGCCGAGGCAAAGATCAGGCAGAGAATCAGATAGTATTCTACATATCGCTTATTCTCTCTCCTGACCCAGAGGCGAAGCAGCGGCAGAATCAAATACAGCCCGATCATCATCGGAATGAACCACAGATGGTGATCGCCGCCCAGCAGCGACTCAAGAAAATTCTGAGCAGATACTGCCTCGCCTCTGAGCAGCGGCACCGCCGCGTGGAATACGAGCGCATACAGCGACGACCAAATGACAAAGAACATCAGGCGGTTTTTGATCGCCCGCCTGAGTTTTTCCACGGTCAAGCAATATTGCTCATTGAGCATCAGTGCGCCGGAAATCATCACAAACAGCGGAACCGCTGCTCTCACAATGCTGTTAAATGCATTGCCTACAAGAAAATCGATCCCGGAAACATCCGCCTGCGAATAGTAGGCGCTGACATGAATGACAATAACCGAAATACAGGCCCACGCGCGCAGCACATCCAGATACAGATGCTTCCCGCTGCGGGGGGGCACAGCATCAGTTTTCATGATACGCTTCCGCCTCCCTCACCTTTTTATGCCCATGGATATTCCTTACCCGTCGCGCTCTTCATGCATTCAAGCTTCCGCTTGCCGATCATATTGCTGATTTTTCTGCGCGCCAGTTCCTGTACCACAAACAGCGGCGGGAAGGTCTTGAGCAGGCGGATCAGATCCTGACGGCTGATCTTTTCATTCTTGTACTTGATGACGATTTCCATCATGGCATATTCAAGCGCATTCTTCTTATAGGAGCCCTTTTCTCGGTTTGCCCTGCGCATCGCATCAAAGAACTCAATAAGCTTATCTACGTCAATATGATCCGTAAAATACATACCCGTCGTTAGGAACTCCATCTGCTTGTCGCTGAGCTCAAAGAGCATCGTCCGGTAGTATTCGCGGGTCACTTTAGCAAATTCCTCGCGCTGACGAACAGAAGAATTTGCCGTGATCTGCTTATCATGGATGCGATAAAGAAGCAAGTATTCATCCTGCGCCGCCATTTTCATGCCGTTCATATCCATCCGCTGCCATATCTCAAGGTCTTCCGTGCAGGTCAGATCCTCGCGATAGCGCATACGGCAAACGACATCCGCCCGGACGATGACACCCGGATGAATGACCGGATTCGTAACCAGAAGCAGCGCGCGCACAGCATCCACATCGCCGCGCATATTGAACGGGCAGCGCACGATCGCGCCGTTTCTTAGCTGCAGAAAACGGCAATAAGATAACTGAAGCTCCGGATGTGCCTCCATGAACGCCACCTGACGCTCCAGACGATTCAGTGCGCAGATGTCATCTGCATCGATCCGTACGACGTATTTTCCCGTTACAAACGACAAACCGCAGTTAAGCGACTTTTGCAAACGAAGGTTTTCCAGGTTACGGTTGACCTTAACACGTTCGTCACGGGCAGCATATTCTGAAAGAATGACCGGCGTCGAATCCTTTGAGCAGTCATCAATGACGATCAATTCCCAGTTTTTATAAGTCTGGGCGACAATGCTGTCCAGTGTATCCCTCAGATACTCCTCGCCATTGTAGACGCACAACACCAGCGATACCAGAGGCATCTTGTTGCTCATCCCTTCTTCACCACCTTTTTAATCCATTCACACAATCGCAGGAAATGATAGGTCTCCTTGATCCTGCCGCGGCGCAGCAGCGCATAAGTAACCCGGCTCTTTGGAGTCACATCGGCATACACTGCATTCTGCACGCCTCTCCAGATCACCGGATGATGCACGCATTCGCTCAGAGCATCCAGCTGATCGCCTCCGTCGTACTCAATGGCGTTGATTAACTGAACAAAAACCGACATCAACGTATATCGGTCCACCTGAGCCTGAAAATCCCTGACGGGATCATTTCCCAACTTGCGAAGATCCTCGATGCCCACGATCAACTGGTCAAACTGTTTCAGGGAGAATCGCCTGGAAATCGATGCTACGCGCTGGCGGAAGCAATAGAGGCTTTCATAGCTGATATACACCTTTTGAGATGCCATCAGTACAGGCATCAGGCAGGCGACATCCTCGCCTACGGAAATCCTCTGGTCTACGATCATCTGATACGGTGTGTAAAGCGAACGGCGTATCGCCTTTCCCCACAGGAAGTGGAGCATATATGTCATGTTTTCATCCATCAGAATACGGGGGAAGATCGTGCGCTCAATCTTCGTGCGATCATACCACCCTTCTTCGATGGGCTCATGAACATCCCATGCCTTCTCTGTCGAGAAATACTTCGCGCCAAAGGCGACGACATCGGCATCCCCTTCGTCAATCAGTGCCGCCGCCTTCTCAAGCATAGTCGGCATGATGTAATCGTCCGAATCGATGCATACCACATACTCGCCCTGTGCAATCTGCGCGCCCGCCTGCCTGGCACTCACCAACCCGCCATTGGGCTTGTGAATGACATGAATACGTTCATCCTTCGCAGCATATTCATCACAGATCGCCGGGCATCCGTCAGGCGATCCATCGTTGACCA
>CAZYQB010000248.1:0-3651 GCA_964649595.1 uncultured Oscillospiraceae bacterium
ACCACTCGCTGTCGTTGGCAGGTACTGAGAACTACAGGCGTGAGATCGACCGCCTAAAGGAAAAGTATGCCGGAAAGATCGATATTTTCTGTGGACTGGAATTTGAAATGTATTCTACTGATGTCAGACAGTCGGATTATGAGTATCTGATCGGTTCCTCGCATTATTTCAATTTTGGGGATCGCATCGTGGGCTATGATCGTTCGGCAGAGGTCGTAAAGGGCGTAATCGACGACTGCTTCGGCGGTGACGGCATAAAATATGCTAAGGCATATTACGAAAACCTTGCTCGTCTGCCTGAATTTGGCGATTTTCAGATCATCGGTCATTATGATCTGATCGCCAAGCACGCAGAGACTCATGATTTCTTCGATATGGAATCGGATGAATATAAGGAGTATGCCGTTCGTGCGGCGCAGGCGCTTGCCGGAAAGATCCCTTATTTTGAGGTGAATACCGGTGCGATGGCACGCGGATACCGTACTGCACCGTATCCTACGCTCTTTATCATGAAGCAGCTCAAGCGTCTGGGCTTTAAGCCGTTGATCTCCTCCGACTGTCATGACAGAAATATGCTTGACTGCGGATTCGATGTGGCACGTCGTATGCTCAGAGAATGCGGCTTTACCGAGCAGTATGCACTCACCAAAGATGGATTTAAAGCATTTTCGCTGGAGGATGAGAAGAAATGAATCCGATTACCATAGTTATGGTCTGCTTTTCGATGATCGGCGCAATTGACCGAATTATCGGTGGGAAAATGGGTCTGGCAAAGGAGTTTGAGAGAGGGTTTATGCTCTGGGGAAGCATGGCGCTTTCGATGATCGGTATGATTGCTATTTCTCCGGTGATTGCTGATGTCATGGAGCCGGTGTTTAATTTTGTGTATGAAGTGCTGCATATTGATCCGTCCATCATTCCGGCAACGCTGTTTGCAAACGATATGGGCGGCGCACCGCTTGCCAAGGAAATCGCAGTAAATGAGCAGATCGGTATGTTTAATGCGCTGGTGGTTTCCGCCATGATGGGCGCGACTGTTTCTTTTACCATTCCCGTGGCGCTTGGCATGGTGGAGAAGGAGCAACACAGAGAACTGCTGCTGGGTTTGCTGTGCGGTATCGTCACCATTCCGCTGGGCTGTCTGGTTGCGGGCATCGTGCTGCAGTTGGAGATGACAGCACTGCTTATCAACCTGCTGCCGCTGGTCATCTTCTCCGGCATTATCGCGCTGGGACTGATATTCTGCCCGGAAAAGTGCGTGAAGATATTTAATATATTTGGTATCTGCATCAATATCCTTATTACCATCGGTCTTGCACTGTCCATACTGCGCTACCTGACCGGCATTGAGGTCATCAAGGGTATGGAGACACTCGAATACGGCGCAGGGATCTGTCTTAATGCCAGTGCGGTCATGACCGGTGCATTCCCGCTGATGGCGTTCATCGGACGAATCCTTAAAAAGCCTATGCAGAAGATCGGAAAGAAGATCAATGTCAATGAGACCTCAGTCATGGGTCTGCTGTCCTCGCTGGCAACTAGCATGACTACCTTCGGTATGATGCGAGATATGGACAAAAAGGGGGTATTGCTTAACTCGGCGTTTGCGGTATCTGCAGCATTCACTTTTGCCGGGCATCTGGCGTTTACAATGGCGTTTGATGCAAGTTATATCGGTAGTGTGATGATCGGCAAATTGACCGCAGGTGTGCTGGCGCTGATTGTGGCTTCGGTTCTCTACAAGCGTATGGCTTCTCAGCTTAATGCTCCGGCTCAGACGGCAGAAAACACGATGAACACATAAATAGGTGGTATTATATTCCGGTCGATTCTTCCTGCGAAAAGCTGCAAGTAATGTTCATAAATGAGCATTGTAAAATGAATGTTGCTTACCTTATGTACGCTGAATTTTAAAGTGAAATATATTTGCAAAGACCGCTTTAAAAGCATCTATAGTAAATAGAGGCGTACTACAAAAGAGATGGGGGTGCAGCAAATTGCTGATGATGCCGGATGAAGATGATAAAGATTTTATACAGAGGCTGTTTCTGGAAAATGAAATGGCGATGTTCGTAACTGCTCGACGCATGGTGAAGGATTATCATACGGCTCGTGACATGGTTTCCGAATCGTGTATAACGATCATTACAAATGTTAGGAGCCTGCGAAAAGTAAAACCTGATAAGCGAACATCGTATATTATCACCATAGTGCGAAATAATTCTCGGATGTATTTACGCAAGCGGAAAAGGGAGAGGAAAATACTTGCGGAAAGCGGATATATGTTTGATGATAGGGTGATTGAAATTCAGAAAAGTGTAGATTCGCGGCTGATCGCAGAAGCGGAAATGCAAATGCTGAAGGAGGCTCTTGCTAAAATTCATAAAAGAGATAAGGAACCGCTTGATATGAAATACTTTGCAAAGCTGTCTGATGAACAGATTGGCGAGGCTATGGGGATCGGCACGGCGAGCGTAAGATTTTATCTGACGAAAGCAAGGCGTAGCTTAGAAGAAGAACTTGTGAGGAGGGAAGCGGAATGAACGAGAGGACAGAAGAATATAAGTCCTCGGAAGATCTGCGCCGGGAAATTGCGGATCTCAAAATTCAGTTGGCATTTCAAGAACAGTTTGAAGAGGAAGTGGAGGAGATCCTTAAAGAATGTGAGGATCCGGATCCTGAATTGATGAACATAGTCCGCAAAGAGGAGCAAGGACTGCTGAATGAAATCGATCAGCAGTTCAGAAAAAGTTCCTTTAGGGCAGGGAAGTTTCTGCGCTTCACGACAGGAAAAGTTGCAGCAATAGTCGTTGTGCTGATGGTGGTCAGCATTTCTTCGGCAATGGCAGCAATTCAGATGGTGCGTGCCGGGGTCTTTGCTTTGGATATAGTAGGCGACGGTAGAAGAATGTCCGTTCGGATGATACAAACAGAAGATACGGACGTTCCGGATGAATGGCAGGGAGATTATTATCCTACTTATATTCCTAATGGATTTGAATTTGCGTATGTAGACGGTACTGGCGCGTATTACTTAGAACACGGTGGAAAGTGGATGGTGTTTGAAGAACGAAGCTATGGTACGAGAACAAGCATCGATACAGAAAATGCTACAATAAGTAGCGCACAAATCAACGGGGCAGAAGCAATGGTAGTCGAAAAGGAAGATGTAAGTATTGTTTTATGGTCGATGAGAGATCGTTACTTTGTTGTAAGCATTGTTGACAAAAAAGAAGCTGCGATTCAGATTGCAGCAAGTGTAATATTGAACAAGTGAGAAATGCGATAAAGCAATGGAACAAAATAACAGAAAAATATTTGTAAACAGATGGTATTGAGCATCTATAGTAATGAAAGGGGAGAAATTAGCGTGAGCAGAAAAAGAGTTATGGCGGGAATACTATGCGTACTGATGTTGTTGGTTATGAGTGTGGTTAGTGTGGCTCAAGCAGCAATTAAAGAAGATACGGAGATTAGTCCATTGTACCTCTATACTCGTGAGGTGATGGCGGGGTTAAGTATCAACTCCTCTGGTGTAGCTACTTGCACAGGAGGCGTAGCAGTATACAAAACGACGAGTGATATCTCGATGCGCGTTAATCTATATAAGAAGGTAGGTTCTTCTTGGATTAAGGAAGTAGGATGGACAAG
>CAZYQB010000249.1:0-3650 GCA_964649595.1 uncultured Oscillospiraceae bacterium
CGGGTGTTGTTGTTGCGCAGGGCGTTCATGTGCATCTGCATCGCCCAGCCTCGAACGGCGTACATACGACCCAGCTTGATCTGCATATACGCCTTGAGCGCGCTTTCTTCCACCTGAGAGCAGATTTCGCCGGTCAGTGCCTTGGCAAAGACTGCGTTCAGCTCGTCCTCGCTCCAGTCGCCCTGCGGAACGTAATCCAGACCGTGATCGGCAATGCGTCCGCCGACGGAGTGGAAGTAGTCCACGCGGTTTTCGAGCGCTGCGGTCAGGTCGGCAACGGTCTTAATCTCCATGCCGGAAGCCGCGGACAGCTTGGCGATATACTCCGGATAGCCGGGCTTGTTGATGGCGGTTGCCTTGTCGGGGCGGAAGGTGGGCAGCACGACCACGTTGAAGGTCTCGTCGGCTGCGATCGCCTTGTGGTATTCGAGCGTGTCGATGGGGTCATCGGTGGTGCAGATGACCTTTACGTTGAACTTCTCGATCAGACGGCGGCAGCGGAAATCATCGGTGGCGAGCAGAGCGTTTGCACGATCCCAGATGGACTTGGCGGTCTTTTCGCTCAGGATGTCGTAGATGCCGAACACGCGCTGAAGCTCAAGGTGAGTCCAGTGATACAGCGGATTGCCGATGGCATACTTGAGCATGGAGGCGAAGGTGTAGAATTTCTCCCAGTCGGAGGCGCTGCCCTTGTCGCCGTACATCATGGACTCGTCGGCGCCATTGGAGAGCATGGCGCGCCACTTGTAATGGTCGCCGCCAAGCATCAGGTGGCTGATGTTGCGGTACTGGATGTTTTCCCAGATTTCCTGGGGATTGAGGTGGCAGTGATAGTCGTAAATGGGCATCACTGCGGCGTAGTCGTGATACAGCGTCTTGGCGGTATCGGTGGTCAGCAGGAAGTCCTTATCCATAAAGGGTTTCATGGGGAATCTCCTCCTTGTTATTTTATATGCTTTTGTGGAAGTGAGAGTATAGGTGCGGTATCGGCTTGAGGGAAATATCTCCAAAAGCCTCCCTCACCGAGGGAGGCGGCACGGCGCAGCCGTGACGGAGGGAGTTCGCAGCCTATTTAGTTATCAAAATAAGCTTGATACGGGTAAGAGAGTTACGAACTCCCTCAGTCTGCTTCGCAGACAGCTCCCTCAAAGAGGGAGCCCTTTGGGTTAGATCATGCTGTTTAAGAGTGCAACGGCGGCATCGGAGAGTGCGGTGAGCAGATTCTGCGTGTCTGCTTCGCTGTCGGTGACGGCGTTGACGTACAGCTTGACCTTCGGCTCAGTGCCGGAGGGGCGGATGCAGATCCATGCGTCGCCTTCCAGCTCATAGTACAGAGCGTTGGTGGCAGGCTGTTCGAGCTTGGTTTCGCCTTCGGCGGTCACGCGGGTGCCCTTCTTGTAGTCGCGTACGGCGAGAACTTTCTTGTCGGCGAATGCCTTGGGCGCGTCGGCGCGCAGGTCGATCATCAGCTGCTCCATCTTGGCGAGACCGTCCTTGCCTGCCAGTGCGAAGGAGGTGACCTTTGCATCGTAGTAGCCGTACTTCTTGTAGAGGGACTGCAGTCCGTCATAGAGGGTCATGCCCTGCTTTTTGTACCATGCGGCGGTTTCGGCGATCAGCATGGAGGCGTTTACGCCATCCTTATCGCGTACATCTACGCCGGAGAGATAGCCGCAGCTTTCCTCAAAGCCGAATACGAAGGTGTTTTCGCCGGTCTCGCCGAACTGCTGGATCTTCTCGGCGATGAATTTGAAGCCGGTCAGCACGTCGATCATCTTGCAGCCGTAGGCTTCGCAGATGGCGCGTGCCATCTCGGTGGTAACGATGGACTTGACGGCAGCCGCATTTGCGGGCAGTGTGCCCTTGCTGCTGCGCTGCTCAAGGATGTAGTTGAGAAGCAGGCAGCCGATCTGGTTGCCGGTGAGCGCGTGCAGCTTGCCTTCTGCGTCGAGCACGGCGATGCCTACGCGGTCACAGTCGGGGTCGGTGCCGAATACTACGTCGGCATTCAGCTCCTTCTGGAGTTTCAGAGCCAGATCGAATGCGGCGGGATCCTCAGGATTGGGCACGCGCACGGTGCGGAATTCGGGATCGGGCAGTTCCTGTTCGGGAACGACGTATACCTGACTGTAGCCCATTTCCTTGAGGATGCGGCGAACCGGCACATTGCCGGAGCCGTGCAGGGGAGTATAGACGATCTTCATGGTATCACCCAGCTCTGCGCCCAGTTCGGGGGAGATGGAGAGGGTTTTTACGTTGGCGATGTAAGCATCGTCCACTTCCTTGCCGATCATCTGCAGCAGTCCCTTATCGAGGGCTTCCTGCTCGTCCATGGCGACGGCTTCCTGATAGCTGGTCTTATGGATCAGACCTTCGATGATGCCTGCGCGCTCGGGCGGCATCTGTCCGCCGTCCTCCCAGTAGACCTTATAGCCGTTGTACTGCTTGGGATTGTGGCTGGCGGTGATGACGATGCCGGCGATTGCGCCCAGATAGCGCACCGAGAAGGACAGCTCCGGTACCGGACGCAGTGCGTCAAACAGATATGCCTTTACGCCCACATTTGCGAGGGTGAGCGCTGCCTGCTTAGCGAAGGTGTCCGAGCAAAGGCGGGAGTCATACGCGATGACCACGCCGCGCTGAGCCTGACCTTCTTCCTGAAGGATATACTTGCCCAGTGCCATCGTTGCACGGCGCACATTGTAGGCGTTCATGCGGTTGGTGCCTGCGCCCAGTACGCCGCGCAGACCTGCCGTGCCGAACGACAGCTCGGTATAGAAGCGATCTTCGATCTCCTTTTCATCGCCCGCAATGCTCATCAGTTCCTGATAGGTTGCTGCGTCACTCTCAAAGTCCTTGAGCCACTTTTCGTAGTTCTCCCGATAGGTCATGATCTTTCGCGCTCCTCTCTGTTTGTATGGTGTTTTTACTTATTTTTATATATGCTGTTTGTGAGGCAGGTACGATTTAAAAATTTGCTCTGCGCAAGGTAATGGAATCAACGTAAGGATGAAAACCATTCTGAAAGGCTCCTTCAAGGAGGGAGCCTTTTGGCATTTATTTTTCATCCGAAGTATCCACGAGCATTTTCTCAAGTCTCATCAGATGTCCGCGCTCCTGACGGATGATATCCTCAAACACGCGCACGTTTTCTGAACATTCCTCGGCATCGACCAGCGCCGTATAGAAGCGGATGGAATCCTGCTCGGATTCGATGGCGTACTGCAAAATGGCGCGCTGATTTTCGAGATGTCCCGCAAGACTGATTACACCTTTGGGGAAGGCGATGTCGGCAGCCAGCGCGGTCAGGAGCGCACCGGATTCTCCGGTGTGGATCTGCTGCTGCCGGCGCTCGCTTTCGCGCTGATAGATCTTCTGAAATTCTCTTAAATGGATGGCTTCATCTGCGGCGAGTGCGCGCAGCAGCGCTCTCGTCTCCTCGCTGCGGCTTATGCGCGCCGCCAGTGTATAAAATTCTCCGCCGCGCTTTTCCATTTCGGCGGCAATACGAAGTCCTTCGAGTTCACTGAATGCACACTTTTGCACGATGCTCCTCCTTCCAATATGAGTTTCCCACAGCTGTCCACAGGAAACTGGTTAATTTCCCACACAATCCACAGGGGGAAACGTGGAAAAGTGGATAACTCGGT
>CAZYQB010000250.1:0-3647 GCA_964649595.1 uncultured Oscillospiraceae bacterium
AGGTCCTGATATTTGCAGGTCGGACAGGAGTTCTTCAGCGGATGGCGGAAGCGGTCAAATGCCTCGCTGTTCCATGCCTCGCGAATGGTCATGGGACGCAGCTTGATGGCATAGTTTCGCTTCTGGTCAAAGGAACACGGCAGCATGGTCATGTCCGAATCGATATAGCAGCTGAAGCGCGCACCCTCGCAGGTATCGAGCGACTGCGGCAGAACGTGCTTGCAGAACTTAATCGCACCCGGCACGTTGCAGCTGTCCAAGCCGATCTTAAAGGGATGAATATTGTCCACCTCGGCGAAGAACTCGGCAACGCGCGGGTCGTTTACATCCAGCACGTTTTTGCGCGTACCCTGTCCGGCAGGCTTATGCAGCAGGAAGATGATCGCGTTGATGCCCTTGGGGAAAGAGTTATTCTTGAGGCGGTCAATGGCTTCATCGATCGAGTTGTTGCCCAGAACGTAGTGAATATTGGTCTTTACGCCTGCGCGCAGCAGCATATCAATGGCGTTTAAGGTGTATTCGCTTCTGTACCAGCTGACCGCCACCGCGCCGCAGTATTTTTTGCAGATGGCTGCCAGCTCATCGGTCATGCCGTAGCCGGAGGTAGTAAAGTTGGGCACGATGTCATTTTCGCGGCAGATCTTCAGCAGTCCTTCAAAATGCTCGTGCTGATCGGGGTCGCCGCGTCCACCCAGCGCAAACTGATTGCTGCGGTGACGGCTCTGCTCGGCAATCCAGCGAAAATCCTCCACCGACATATTGGGCTTCTCTACGGTCAAGCCGCTTTGATAGCAGCCGATGCCCGCCTTGGCGCACAAGCCGGTCTTTCCGTGAATGCAGTGCCCCATCACGCCCACGTCGATCAGGTTCGGATAGGAACCCATGAACGGATCAACACCGGTATCTTTTCCCTTTTCGTCGAGTATACCAGTTCGCATATATGCGCCGGTCTCGGTATCAAATACGGAAAAAAAGCGGTATTTCTTATCAATAATTCTGTAGCGCAAGCTATTCAGCCCTCTTTCGGCATATTTTAAAGATCATAAAAAATCATTTAGAAACAATCGTTCGCTATTATCATAACACAATTCTTTACAAAAGGCAATGGCTGTTCATTTCCCTCCGAAAATATCTCCTGCCGCAGACGGACATTTTTAACGCCCCGGCGGCATATGCTGTTTAGCGCGCCAATGCGCTTGTCATATATATCGCAGGGAGGATGCCTCATGGAACGAGTATATAATTTTGCCGCCGGACCGTCCGCCATGCCGCTTGAAGTTCTTGATACTGCCGCACGGGAAATGCTGTGCTTCGGCGGCACCGGAATGTCGGTCATGGAGATGAGCCATCGCTCAAGGATGTATCTGTCCATCTATGAGGAGACCGAGGCTCTGCTGCGGGAGCTGCTGCACATTCCAGATGCCTATGCCATTTTGATGCTTCAGGGCGGCGCAACGCTGCAGTTTGCCGCCGTCGCGCTGAACCTGATGAACAAGTCAAACGCCGCCGACTACATCGACAGCGGAAACTTCGCCCATAGTGCATTCATCGAGGCGCAAAAATACGGCGCTGTGCGATGCGCCGCATCCTCACGGGCTGAAAACTATGTGCGCATCCCTTCGTGGCGCGAAGCAGATTTTGACCCAAATGCCGACTATTTCTATATCACCACCAACAACACCATCTTCGGCACGCGCTTCACCTCGCTTCCGAATACGGGAAACGTGCCGTTGGTAGCGGATATGTCCTCCAATATACTCTCCGAGCGCTATAATGTGCGCGATTTCGGAGTGATCTTCGCCGGAGCGCAAAAAAATATCGGTTCGGCAGGCATGACCCTCGTCATCGTACGGCGTGACTTACTGGGCAGAGCAAGAAACGACATTCCCAAAGTCATGGACTGGCGAAATCAGTCGGAGTGCTGCTCGATGGTCAACACCCCTCCGACTTATTCGATCTATATGGCGAATCTGTGCTTGAAATGGCTCAAAAGACAAGGCGGCGTGGAAGGCATCGAGCCGGTCAATATCGAAAAAGCTCGACTGCTGTATGACTTTCTGGATGAAAGCCGCCTGTTCAAAGGCACGGCGGATAAGGCATATCGCTCCCGCATGAACGTGACATTTACTGCCGGCAGCGCCGAAAAGGATGTACGATTCGTAGAAGAAGCTGCGAAAAACGGACTGGTAAATCTGAAAGGACACCGGCTGACGGGCGGCATCCGCGCCAGCATATACAATGCCATGCCCATCAAGGGCGTGCGTGCACTGGTGAAGTTCATGAAGCAGTTTGAAGCAAAGGAGCGCTGAGCAATGTATAAAATCAAAACGCTCAACAGCATCTCGCCCATCTATCGGCAGATCCTCTCTGCAGACGAATACTCTGTGTCCTCCGAGGAAGCCCTGCCCGATGCGGTCATCGTCCGAAGCGCCGATATGCACTTAATGGAGATACCCGAATCTCTGCTGGCGGTGGGACGCGCAGGCGCAGGCTATAACAATATCCCCACAGAGGAATATGCACGGCGCGGCATCGTGGTATTCAATACGCCCGGTGCCAACGCAAATGCGGTCAAGGAGCTCGCCATCGCGGCACTGCTGTTGTCCTCGCGCGACATATCGGGCGGCATCGAATGGTGCAATTCTCTCAAGGGGCAAGACGCAGCGGTGAGTGATCTTGTCGAACAGAATAAGCGCCGCTTTTCCGGTCCCGAGCTGTGCGGAAAAACACTGGGGGTATTCGGTCTGGGCGGCATCGGCGGCATGGTAGCAAATGCTGCGGCAGATCTGGGCATGAGGGTACTCGGTTTCGATCCGTACATCTCGGTGGACAACGCATGGCGGCTGTCGCGCGCGATCATACACGCATCGAACGCAGATCAGCTTTACGCCCAGTCGGACTACATCTCCCTTCATATTCCGCTGCGTGAGGACACGCGCGGCAGCTTCAACGCCGCCGTATTCTCCAAAATGAAAAAGGGCTCGATTCTTATAAACCTTGCCCGCGGCGAATTGGTGAACGATAAAGACATGATTTCGGCGCTTGCAGCCGGTCAGCTGAGGAAATACGTCACCGATTTCCCGAATGCCGCGCTCATCGGCGAGAAGAACATCATCACCATTCCGCATCTGGGCGCATCCACTCCGGAGAGCGAGGACAACTGCGTAAGCATGGTCAGCCGCCAGATAGACGAATACCTTAAATACGGCTCCATTCGCAATTCGGTCAACTATCCGCCATGCGAGCTTACGCCCAATCTTCACGCTCGCATGGCGGTGATGCACGCAAATGTGCCCAGCATCATCAGTTCCATCTCCTCCGCCGTTGCCGCCGCCGGACTGAACATCGACAATCTCATCAGCAAATCTCGCGACGAAGTCGCCTACACGGTGCTGGATATCGAAGGTGCCATCTCCGATGAGCTGCTTGCCTCCGTCCGATCGCTTTGCTGCATCTATCGCGTGCGCCTGTTCAATCAGTGCCCCGAATCGACCTGATAAAAGTGTTTCACGTGAAACACTTTTCACAATTCAAAAAAACTCAAGCGCTCCGAAAAGAGCAATGTCGAAGGGCGCCTTCTTAGAAGGAGCCTCAGACCGTTGACAAAGTCGAAAGACAAAGGTCAACGGTCAATTTTTTTTGCTTGA
>CAZYQB010000251.1:0-3623 GCA_964649595.1 uncultured Oscillospiraceae bacterium
TATGTGCCCTCGCGTGCGATCGTAACTGAAAACAATCTGACCGGCGTATATATCTACGATGGCGCGGGAGGTTCGTTTGTGCCGGTAGTGGTACTTTCTACTGCGAACGGTATGTCGCTGGTATCGCCTACCGTAGACGGTATGCTGGTGGAAGGACACTATGTGCTGGTCAAGTGATCCGGCAGAGCAAATTGACAATTGAGAAGAGAGAAGAGTGAAGAGTGAATAACCAGTCGCTGTGTGAGCGTGTACGGGAATATAAGGAAAGATTGGCGGAAGCATCACAAAAATGGGGCGGCGTAGAGATTTGCGGCGTAACCAAGACGGTGGATGTGGAAACCATCAATTCGGCATACGAGGCAGGCATTCGCACGATCGGTGAGAATCGGGTGCAGGAGCTTATGGAAAAGCTGCCTTCGCTCAGAGAGGAATACCGCATTCATCTGATCGGACAGCTGCAGACCAACAAGGTCAAATATGTGATGCGCCATATAGACCGCATCGAGATGATCCAGTCGCTTGACCGTGATTCTCTGGCAGAGGAGATTAACAGACAGGCGCTCAGGGCAGGAATAAAGGTCAATGCGCTGGTGCAGGTGAATATTGCCAGAGAATCTCAGAAAAGCGGAGTATATGAGGAAAACTTAGTGGATTTCCTCAAGCGGATTTCTGTGATGGAAGGCATAGCGATACGCGGTTTGATGGCGATCATGCCCCTGGCGGAGGATCCTGAGGAAGTTCGTCCGTATATGAGGCGTATGAGACAGTGGTTTGATACGCTGCGTGAGCATCCGATCGAAGGGATCGATATGCAGACGCTTTCGATGGGCATGAGTCACGATTGCATCGTGGCAGCACAGGAAGGTGCAACAATGGTTCGACTGGGCAGCGCCTTGTTCGGACGCCGACCGGCGAAGGCATAGCCGGACAACAACAAGCAAAGCAGACAAATACACACAAAAACGGGTGTAGGAGTTTTAAGGAGGATGTTTCCCGGCATGGCTCGCAACTTTTTTGACGGTGTGATGAATTTTCTGGGTCTTGTAGACGCAAGCAATGGCAATAATGGCAACAACGGCAATAACAGAGGCAATGCAGATGATGATTTTGATCGCATTGACCGCACCCGAAGCAGCAAGAATGCCAGAAATGGCAGCAATACGCGCCGTCGTGATGAGGCATTTGAGGACGAACCGCGTGTAAACTTTGTGCCGCGCAGCAATCGCAATGCTGCTTCCAATGCAGCGGGCAGCACCTCGCGCACCACTGCACAGCAGACCGATGAGTTTGAAGCGGATGATATCTGGGGCGGCAGTGCTTCGCGCCCCGAATACGGCACCCGAAGCGGCTCAAGTGCACGCACTTCTGCCGGACGATATACTGCTTCGGCACAGAGCAGGACCTCAGCGTATGATCGTGACAGCTATCGTTCGACTCAGAGTGATGCACAGAGCAGCTACAGATCGACCGGAGCACGACGCAATTCTTCCGAAACAAATTACTATGGCGGTGAAAGCAATATGAGTTTTAACGATCAGTACGGCAGTCAGTATGCAACCCAGAGCGCAGGTCAGAAGCCTCAGACATCTTCGGCGATCGCCATGTTCCGTATTAAGACGGTGGACGAGTGCAAGAACGTGATCCGCACGCTGCTCGACAAAAAGAGTGTCCTGCTTTCTCTTGAGGAGATGGACAGCGTTCAGGCGCAGCGCGTAGTGGATACCATGAGTGGCGCAACTTTCGCCATCGGCGCAAAGATGAACCGTGCTTCCGCCCGTTCGTGGCTGCTGACTCCCAACACCGTTGAGGTGGATGACAAGCACGCTATCAATTCCAACACCATTCTGTAATCCGATTAAAAACACAGAGCTGTTTCGGAGGGTTTATGGGCAACAGTATTGTAATGATTCAGCTGATCTCGGGTGTTGTCAGCTTTCTGGATGTGCTTTCGGCGATGCTGGTCATTTATGCATTGCTGACATGGTTTATGCGTCCGGACAGCCCGATCTATGTCTTTTTTGCGCGGATTGCCGATGTAGTGCTGACTCCGTTTCGACCGCTTGCTTCATGGGTGATCGAGAAATTGGGGCTTCGGATCGATATCAGCGTGATTCTGGCGCTTTTGAGCATACAGATCATTCAGAATATGCTGATGCAGCTGGTCTACTGATAAGCGGCTATGGCAGACGAGATGTTTGAAAAACGCCTCCGAGAGTTGGCAAAGCGCGCATCGCGCCGCGGTGAAGCCTGTTTTACACACTTTCTTGATCTCGATCAGCTTCAAAGCGCGATGACGGCAGCAAATGCGGAGGGTGTGTCGTTTATAACCGAAGGCGGCTATGATGAATCGGAGAGACGCATTGGTGCGTTTTACGAAGGAGAACCGCCTGAATACTGGCAATGGGATATTCAGCCAGTGGAGATGAGTTGGCGTGAGCAGTTCGGATCTCCACAGCATCGCGATTTTTTGGGTGCGCTGATGGCGCTGGGCTTCGAAAGGGAGCGCATGGGCGATATCGTGCTGCTTAAGGGCAGGGCATTTGTGTTCGCTCAGAGGGATATTGCAGAGTATATTGTTCGGTCGCTGGAGAGTGTGGGGCGCATAAGCGTAAAGGCGCGTCTTGCAGACGGAGTGCCTGACATTCCGCCGCCGCAGGGTCATACCTTCCGGGATACCGTGCCGTCACTCAGACTGGATGCCGTGGTCGCGGCAGCATTTTCTATGAGCCGTTCCAATGCAGCGCAGGCGATCGGACGCGGACTGGTGTATATCAATCAGGCGCAGCAGCTCAAAAGCGATGCGGCGGTGAATGAGAACGATCTGATCTCGCTGCGCGGCACGGGACGTGCTCGTTTGAGCGCAGTGGATGGCGAGACCCGAAAGGGACGGATCGCCGTGAAGATTTTTCGCTATGGGCAGTAGCAAAATGTGACGAATGCGCAAGAATTGCTTCATAAATATTTAATGGGGTAATTTCGCAGGAATGAACATTTTTCTTGTCGAATCTTTTATAAACGTGATATGGACTGTATACGCAGGTGTATTGTGCGACAAATGTCCGGAAAAATTGCACTGGGGCAATGAGTTGGGACAGTGTTTAAAGTAATTTTTTGAGCAGGAAAGGACGAACCGCTATGGCAGAGAAGATCATCAGCATTAATGATATCAGCAATAAGGTGTTTACCCGTCAGGTCCGCGGCTACAGCATTGAAGAGGTGGATGAGTTTCTCGATGCACTGACCGAGCAGATGAAGATGCTGCTGCGTGAAAGTACTTCCACGATGAGCGAAAATGCGGATCTCAAGGAAGCAAACATCGCTCTGACCGAGGAAAAGACTGCACTGGCAAAGGAAGTTGAACAGCTCAAGGCGGCGCTGGCAGAGGCACAGGCAGCCCCTGCGGAGGTTCCTGTTGCCGTACAGCCTGCTGCACAGCCCGCAGTTGTTTCCATGCCCGAGGATGCACATTATTATCGCAATCTCGAAACTACTCTGCGCGATACGCTGCTTGGTGCTCAGCGCATTGCGGATACCACGATTGCCGAAGCGAAGAGCATCGCGGAGACCACCGTTTCCGATGCACGCCGTCAGGCAAACGATATGCTGGCATCTGCTGAAGCTGA
>CAZYQB010000252.1:0-3606 GCA_964649595.1 uncultured Oscillospiraceae bacterium
CGGACATGGAAGCGGAGAAGTATTCCTTGGCTTTACTACCGCAAATCGGATGCCGCATAAGCCTGAAGAGGATGTGATCTCCTTCAGGATCATCCACGAAGAACACATCGATCTCGCCTTCCGTGCAATGGCGGAAGCAACAGAGGAAGCGGTGCTTAATTCCATGCTTCTGGCAGAAACCGTAACCTCTGCCGAAGGACGAGTGAGATACAGTCTGTCTGAGTTTGTGGAATGATAAGATATGTTCAAAGTAGAAGTCTTTTGTGTGAACTCGAAATGATTCACATTCTTTCAAGTGAATAAAATAAGTGCCTTCGCATAGCTTCAATTCATGCGAAGGCACTTTTGCATTGATAGGACAGAAACTACTTCATCAAAAGATAGGTAAATGCCAGATACAGACCGATGCACAGCAGTAGCAGACCGAAGGAGACGCTGCGAGTCAAGCGATGAGAGGATTCACGAAGTTCATCATATGCGGCTGCAAATACATACACAAAGTCGGTCGTTATTGGATTGCGGCGGCGGAAGGTTCGATTCAGGATCGAAGCGCCGATATCAAACAGCCGTCCAAGAATGTAGGTGAAGCGCGTGCCGACCGTGATAACGGTCTGCTTGCGTGGCTTGGAGAAAACAGCACCCTTGATGAACAGTACCGTGCCATCGATCAGATTGTCCGTGCAGCGTGCGAAGAAAGTGCCGACCTGAATGGCGGCAGGAATCAGTGCATCCATCAGGCGATCGGCGCACGATGCGAAGAATGCACCTGTGGATACGGCGGCGGGAATCAGCAGGTCCATCAGGCGATCGGCGCACTTTCCGAAGAAGGAACCGACTTTAATCAAAAGGTTCATCAGCGGACGATACAGTCTATCCTCCATGTCAAGCCAGGACGGCCAGCGATCTACATATATGCGCACGCCGGTTTCGTCATAGCGCATCAGAAGCGGACGAATGACCAGCACATACAGCGCTGCGCCGATCAGCAGCGATTTTGCGCTGCCGCTGAGATTGACTGCCGAGAAGTAGTTGACCGCATGGTGCGGACCTTGTGAGTGCATAAAGTCCTGCGCAAGTTGTCCGATGGGATTCATCAGATCGTTGGGCATGGAGCCGAGCAGTGGGATCAGAAGCGCAGGCAGACAAACCGCGAGCGCCGACCATCCGCGCAGATCTTTATGAGCGTCCATTTCGTCCTGATGATCAGGATTCTTCTCCCAGAAGATGGCAATGTACAGCTTGGTCATGTAGGCAGCGGTCATGCCGCCGGTCACTACGAACAGACCTTCTACAAACTGATAGATCCCGGCAGCGTGTCCTTCTGCCTGAAGTTCCACGACGTATTCCAGAATGCTTTCATGCAGCAGCGTCTTGCTGACATAGCCGCTAAACATCGGAACGCCGGTGATGCCTAGCACGCCCAACAGGAAGGCAATATGCAGCAGCGGCTTTTTGCGTCCAAAGCCGCGGATATCGTTGAGGTTGAGCTTGTGAAGCCGCATATATACCGTACCGGCTGCCATAAACAGTACCAGCTTGAATAGCGAGTGATTGACCATATGCAGTATGGTACCGTATACTGCCAGACCGTCAGAATGTCCGAGCAGAGCGTGCATACCGATGCCCACGGCGATAAAACCGATCTGAGACATTGAGGAGCAGGCGAGCGTGCGCTTGAGATCAATGGAGAAGATGGCAAGCAGCGCACCGACAAACATGGTGATGCAGCCGATGGCAAGAATGGCATTGCCCCACAGCTTATCATGCAGGAATACGTTTGCCGTTAGCAGGATCACGCCGAATACGCCTGTCTTGGTCAAAACGCCCGAAAGCAGCGCGCTTGCCGGAGCCGGGGCGACAGGATGTGCCTTAGGCAGCCAGATGTGAAGCGGGAACATACCTGCCTTTGCGGCAAAGCCCACTGCAGTTAGTGCACCGGGCAGATACAAGGAGCGTTTGTCGGTCATCTCGGCGCACAGAGCAGAGATCGCATCCATTTCTAATGTGCCCAACTGCTGATAGAGCATGAAAAGCCCCATCAGCGTGACCATGCCGCTGGCGATTGCCACGCCCAGATATGTTTCTGCCGCGCGCATTGCACCGCTTTTTTCATCATGCGCTACCCACGGATAGCTGCCCAGCGACATGATCTCAAAGAAGATAAATGTTGTGTAGAAATCAGCCGAGAGCATGACTCCTACCGTTGCGCCCAGCGTGAGCAGAATGAAGAAATAGTAGCGATTGCGGTTTCTGTAGTGATGAGAGAAGTATTCTCGGGAAAAAAGTGAGGTCATCAGCCACATAACTGCGGCGACGCAGGCGTACAGCGCCCGAAAGCCATCCAGTCGGAAATGCAGTCCGAAGCCGCAGAAGCCCGGAATGATGAGATCAAACGTCCGTCCGGAAAAGACCATGACCACGCCGTATACTGCCAGTGCAGCTTCGATCAGCGTCACGATGGCGACCACGTTATTGCGTGCCTGTTTGGAGCGCCGTCCCGTCAGATAAGAGCAGAATGCGCCTACCATCGGCAGAAAGACCAGAAGCGGCAGGATAATATTTTTAAGCATAATTCTATCGGTGTCTCCTTCTGTCAGTGCAGGCTGCCTGCAGCGCTGCTGAGCCAATCGACGATCGGCATCGAGTACATACTCAGTACAAAGATCAAAATGACCAATAGTATGAAGGGCAGCTTCATGCACAGTCCGGGATCACAGCGCTTGTCAGCAATAGAACGGAGTGAATCGTTTACCGGCATAGTGTACGCCGGTACGATCACCGTAAACAGATAGACTGCCGTCAGGATGGCAGATACGACCAGTGCGACCATGCCGATATAGGAGAACCATTGTCCGTCGGCAACAGCAGCAGTTGCCAGATTCCACTTGCTGGTAAAACCGATCAGCGGCGGCACACCCACCAGCGCAAGCGCAGCGATGGTGAATACGCAGATGGTCATGGGCATTACCTTGGAGAAGCCGCGCAGCTCCTGCTTGTATTCCTGCTCGGTCTTTACGAGGATCGCACCTGCGCAGAAGAACAGCGTAATCTTCATAACGCCGTGGAAGATCATGTGTGTCAGTGCACCGGTGAGTCCGGCGGGAGTCATCAGCGCGGCACCTAGTAAAATGTAGCTCAGGTTACTGATGGTGGAATAAGCCAGACGGCGCTTGAGATGCTGCTCACGCACAGCCATAATCGAACCGTATACAATGGTGAATGCACAAAGCAACACGACGACGGACTGCGCCCACGTTCCGTGCAGGTAATCTGCGCCAAAGCTGTAGTAGATGATGCGGATGATGGCAAATGCGCCCGACTTGACGACCGCGACTGCGTGCAGCAGTGCAGTAACGGGCGTAGGTGCAACGGACACCACCGGCAGCCAGCCGTGCATCGGGAAAACAGCTGCCTTTGCACCGAAACCGATAAAAGTCACCACAAACATCAGCAGCGGAAGATTGGTATGTTCACCAATCTTCACGCGATCCAGTACACCACCCAGCTGAAAGGCGGTACTGCTGTCCACACCGTAGGTCATGATAAAGATCAGACCGATAAAAGCAAGGGCAGCGCCGCTGATGGAATAGTACAGATAGCTGCGCC
>CAZYQB010000253.1:0-3565 GCA_964649595.1 uncultured Oscillospiraceae bacterium
AGCAGATGGTCTATGAAAATCACCGCGATCTGATCCGCGCCGCAGAGCTGCTGGGCAGGATGGATGATCCTGTTGTCCAGATCGCTGTGTCTCAGATCGACAGGCTTGATCCGGTACAGATGGGCATCAGCGGACAGATCAAGGAATATCGCGAAGAGAAGGCGTACGGTGAGATCGGTCAGTGGGGACACAGGCATATTTCTCATCTGGTTGGACTATATCCGGGAACGCTCATCAGCACCGAAACGCCTGCGTGGTTGGAAGCGGCGCGCACCACGCTCAATCTGCGCGGCGATCGTTCGACCGGCTGGGCGATGGCGCATCGTCTGAACTCGTGGGCACGCATTCAGGACGGCAACCGCGCACATAAGCTTTACCAGACGCTGCTCTCCCAAGGCACTTATCCGAATCTGTGGGATGCGCATCCACCGTTTCAGATCGACGGCAACTTCGGCGGCACATCGGGCGTTTCTGAGATGCTGCTGCAGAGTCATGTCGGCGTGATCGATGTGCTGCCTGCGCTGCCCGATGTATGGGCGAATGGTTCTTACGAGGGTTTGGTTGCACGCGGAAACTTTGTAATAGATGCTTGGTGGGAGAATGGATATGCAAGGCGGGTGCGCATTACGGCGCGTACGGATGGCGAGATGCGTATTCGCTGCCGATTGATAAAGACACCTTCGCTGTATGCTGAGGATGGCAAACAGCTTGCAAGGTGTGATGAAGACGGTGTGCTGAGCATTTATATGTATGCAGGTCAAACAGTACTGATGTATGAGTAAGCAACAAATATACAAAGCATGAGGGGGAATACACTTGGCGAAGCTGTACTTTCGATATGGCGCGATGGGATCGAGCAAGACTGCCAACGCCATCATGGTTCAGTACAACTATCAGGAGCGCGGACAGAAAGCGCTTTTGCTCAAGCCGCGGCTGGAAACGCGCGACGGAGAAGCGATGGTAAGCTCCCGATGCGGTATGGCGGCGCCTTGCCGATATGTAGAGGAACTTAACGAGATCAATATCGAGCAGTATGACTGCCTGATCGTGGACGAAGCGCAGTTTCTTACCAAGGCGCAGGTGCAGCAGCTGGTGGACATTGTGGATCAGAAGAATATACCGGTGGTTGCATATGGGCTCAGAGCTGATTTTCAGGGCAATCTGTTTGAGGGCAGCCAGTACCTGATGGCGTGGGCGGATACGATCGAGGAAGTTAAGACCGTATGCTGGTGCGGCAGGAAAGCAACCTACAACGCCCGTATTCACAACGGCAAGGTAGTCAAGACCGGCGAGCAGATCATGCTCGGCGGTAATGAAAGCTATGTCAGCTTGTGCCGACGCCATTGGACGGAAGGCAAACTCGAATAAATGGAATTTAAAACTTCGTTCGACCAGTCTGTAAAAAGATGATCGAACGAAGTTTTTGTGTATCGTTGCGTTAAGCCTGAAAATAATCAAAATCGGATAATTGCAAATACAAAGTGTTTTGTGATTGACAATCCAAATGGAGATGTGTATTATTACAATGTAACGCAAATGTTATTTTGGTGTAGAGATGGAGGTTGCTTTATGGCTAAAGACGCTGCCGCTGCTGCGCAGCATGAGCTGATCGGTGCAGCGAATGAACAGATACTTGGACATACGACCCATCCGGATGCACAATGGTTTGCAACTGCCGGTCTGGGGTTGTTTTTGCATTGGGGTATCAATTCGGTAGAAGGCAAGGTCGATCTGTCGTGGGGCATGATTAAGGACACTCCGTGGGATTGGAGATATATGGGCACCAACAAGATGAAGCCTGCTGATTATTATGCGCAGGCGGAGCGCTTTGATCCCGAAGCCTACGATCCCGATCTGTGGATAGCGGCTGCGGCGGATGCAGGCGTGAAATATGTCGTATTGACTACTCGCCATCATGACGGCTATGCCATGTGGCCCAGCAAGTACGGCGAACTGTCTACCCGAACGCATATGCATGGACGCGATTTGCTGCGTCCCTATGTAGAGGCGTGCCGCCGTCATGGTCTGAAGGTCGGTTTTTATTATTCGCCGCCGGATTGGTATTTTGCCCGCGAGTATCGCAGCTTCGGATATCGTGCCTGGGATATTGAAAAAGACAAAGTAAAGCCGATCTGTATTGAAATGGGATTGATCCCCGAATATAAGGGCACTCTGGACATGAATTGGGAACCCTGTACGCTCAAAAAGCCTGACAGGGAATTTTTGCTCAAATATAACGAATACATTCGGAATCAGGTCATTGAACTGCTGACCGAATACGGAAAAATTGACATTATATGGTTTGACGGCGCACCTGAATATGGTATCGGCAAGGAGGAAACCGGCATTCCGCTGCCCATTTCGATGGAAGAGATCCGTCAGCTGCAGCCCGGCATCGTCATCAATCCTCGCTTGCACGGCAAGGGCGATTTCGTAACGCCGGAGTGCTATTTTCCCGCAGAGCGTCCTGAAGGATGGTGGGAAGGCTGCTTCATCTGGAACGACGGCAGCTGGGGATACTCGAAGAATGAGGGCTACAAGCCGGTAGGCTGGTTTTTGAATCTGCTGGCAAAGCATCGTGCATGGGGCGGCAATCTGCTCATCAACTGCGCTCCGCGTCCGGACGGCAGAATGCCCGAAAATTACTATCGACGCATGGAAGGTGTAGGTCGATGGATGAAGAAGCACAGCGAAGCGGTGTTTGGTGTGGAGAGTGATCTGTGGAATGAAAAGACCAGTGTGCCTGCGACCCGTAGAGATAACGTGTGGTATCTTTTCCTGACCGAACAGCGCAATTTTGCGATTGTATATGGTCAGACTCAACTGCCTAAGTCTGCAACCATGATGCATGACGGCAGCAGCGTGGAATATAAAATGGGCGATAACGGAGACATCATCTTTGTTCTGGGGATGCCTCAGCTTGCGCAGGATATGGGCGTTATTCGCGTGGAGTGGTAATTTTATAGAAAATCCATCCTGTCTTGTGGAAAGTTATCCACAAAGCAGGATGGATTGATTTTATAAGAGAAGTGTATCACTCGACCTGATACTTTTCGAACGCTTTAAGGAATGTAAGGATCTTGTCCATTTTTCCGGTGCTCCACGCATATTTTCCGAACTGCGTGCGAATTTTCCAGATTCCTGCCTGTACCGTTTGATCGACCCATGCTTCGATTTCTGCATCGGTCATATCTGCAATGCGGTAGGCATACAGCAGCCAGTCGAAGGGCAGGTCGGTATTTTCGCGCACATTTTCGATGGTCAGACGATCTGCTACGGAAGGCTGATAGCGAGTAATTCCGGCAGCCTTTAAGTGGCGAAGCTGTTCCGGATAAGTATTTTCGCAATGCATGAAACGTGTACCGCCGGAGGAAAGGGCTTCATAATATCGCTTCCAGTAGGGAACGACAAACTCCTCCCACATATAAGGCGGAATGAGGCTGGCAAAATCATCGCAGCAGCCGGTGAATACGGAATTGATCTCTGACAGACCGTTGATTTTGCGCTGCGCTTTTACGAAAGAGATGATGCTTTCGTTCAGCAGTTCAAGAAACTCGTGTACCAG
>CAZYQB010000254.1:0-3553 GCA_964649595.1 uncultured Oscillospiraceae bacterium
GTGTTCAACTCAAAAATAAGGGGGAATTTAATGTACATTCCTATATCTCAGGAAACTGAATGCTGCCGCAACTGTCGGCACTACTATCAGCACTATGTGCGAGATGTCCGTTATGGATTCGGCTATACGGAGTGCTACGATGGACACTGTGTATATCCGCGGTTCAAACATCGCAAACCGCATGACATTTGTGATCGGTTCGTGGCGAAGGAAGAGGAAAAAGAAAAGCCCTGACCACGGCGGCAACCGTAGGTCAGGGTGCGGAACCATCGGCAAATGGTTCCAAGTCCCCACGACAAGTGGGGCAATCAAAATAATCACTTCTATGATACCCGATTTGGGAGGGAAAATCAATGTACAATTGCATGGATTGGGATGAATTAACACAGCGCCTGGACGAGCTGAAGGAGATCCGCGGCAAGCTGGAAGATCTGGTAGAGCAGGCGGAAGCGCTGGGCGTGACGGTAGAGGTGGAGGACTATGAGCTGCATCGGGAGATCCTGGATCTTGAGGAGCAGCTGGGCGATCTGAAGGAGGCAGACAATCGGGCGTTGTGCCGGGCATATGAGAGGATGGCTTGCTGATGAGCAGCTATGAGGTATACGCACGAGCCGACCGGCTGAGCCGCGAAGAATGGCTTGAAAAGCGCAGAAGCGGCATCGGCGGAAGCGATGCCGGAGCGATCATGGGCGTGAACCCTTACAAGGGCGCGTTTACGGTGTGGGCGGACAAGCTGGGCAAGCTGCCTCCGGTCGAGGACAACGAACGGATGCGGCAGGGGCGTGAGTTTGAGGAGTATGTGGCGCGGCGATTTACCGAGAAGACCGGCAAGAAGGTGCGGCGCTGCAATCTGATGATGCGCTCGACGGAGTATCCGTGGATGCTGGCAAACATTGACCGCAGGGTGGAAGGCGCGCGCGAGGGCGTGGAGTGCAAGGTGAACTTCGATACCTTCAAGCGGCGGTACAGAAACGGCGAGTTTCCGTTGGAGTATTACTGCCAGTGCCTTCACTATCTGACGGTGACGGGCTGGGATGCGTGGCACCTTGCGGTGTGGACGCCGGGCGAGGATGTGGAGACGTTTTCATGGCGCAGGGAAGATGTGCAGGACGATATTGATATGCTGATTGCGCAAGAGGAGAAGTTCTGGCGGACGTACATTGAAGGAGGAGCGCAGCCGATGCCGGACGGGCTGGAAGGCACGGCGGATGCCATCGGGCGGATGTATGAGCGCGAAAGCGGCGAGGCAATGGATGCGGCTGACGAGGACGAGCAGGTCATGCTGGAGCTGATCGACCTGAAGGCGCAGAGGAAAGAACTGGACGGCAGGATACGATGCGCGGAGAACCGTCTGAAGGCTCGCATGGGCGAGGCGATGCGGCTGTGCGGAAATGCTGCGATGGCGACATGGAAGGCACAGACGCGGCGGATAATCAGCGAGAAGCGCATTCGGGAGTTATATCCGATGGTGGATGTTGAGCAGATCAGGGAAGCGAAGACCAGCAGAGTGTTCAAGGTAGAGGCGGAGGAAGCTTAAAACTCAGTCGCCGCGAGGCGGGTTCTCGCGACGAGCGATAAAAAGGAGAAATAACGATGGGACTGTTGATGGTTAAGGCAGGCGGAGAGCTTGAGGTGAGCAAGATCAATGTAGGAGAGATCGCGGGGATGATGGAGCGCACGATGGCAGCGCTCAGGGGTGCCAGCGAGATCCCGCTGACGGTGTTCAAGTGCCCGTCGGGCGGCGGCAAGACGTTTGCCTGCAGTGACGAGGAAATCGACGAGAGTGAGATCGAAGGCGTCATCATCGCGGCGAGCTACACCAATGTATACTGGTCTGCGCCCGCAGGCGAGGGAAACAGTGCGCCCGACTGCGTGAGTCATGACGGGCTGAGTGGTTTTTATATGGAGGACGGCGAGCAGATCGAGAGAGTGTGCCGGGTATGCCCGTACAATCGCATGGGCAGCGGCAGGGGCGGCAAGGGCAAGGCGTGCAAAAATCGGGCGCGGCTGTTGATGCTGGTAGAAGGACAGGCGCTCCCGGTGGAGATCAGTGTGCCGACGATGAGCGTAAACAATTACAGCCGCTATGTGATGCGTGATCTGATTCCGAGAGGACTGGAGCCGTGGCAGGTATCGACGAAGGTGAAGCTGAATGGTGAGGTCAGTTCGGGCGGCACGAAGTACAAACAGATGGTATTCGAGTGCACCGGCAGAGTGGACGATGCGCAGATGGCTGCGCTTCGGGAGCGGGTTGCGCCGCTGCTGATCGGTCCGTGCGACGAGCACGATGAATAGTCCGTGCGACGAAGGAGTTAAAGAATGAATAAGCTGATCGAAGTGACGGGGGTATGCCTCTACTGCGGACAGCAGCAGATGGTAGCGGTGAACGATGAATGCACCGAGGAACAGGCGGACGTGCTGGCGACGAACAGATGCAAGTGCGTCGGCGCGCTGAAGGCGCGAGGACTGGAAGAAAGCAAGGATCGGGTGGACAGGCTGTTCGGCAGCGGATGCGCTAAGATGGGCTTTGACACGCCGTGTGATGAGGCAACCGTACAGGCACTCAGGCGCATTGTTCAGCTGATTACGGCGGAGGATCTGGACGAAGTAAAAGTAAAGCTTCCCTGCGGCGATACGGCAGTGATTCGAAGAACGGGAGGCATAGCGGAGATCACGCGTGAGCTGAAGCGCAAGAGGACGCTGTAGAGCAGCGAAAGATGATAAAGAGGGAGGGCGCGAGAGCGTCCTCCTTGCGAAATACGGGGAGATAGATTATGGCATGGATTGAAGTGCATCAGAGTTTGCCGACGCACAGAAAGACGCGGCGGCTGGCAAGAGAGCTGAAGCTCAATGGGAAAGACTTTGCAAAGGCGGTCGGGCATCTGGTGATGCTGTGGCTGTGGGCGGTGGATAACGCGCCCAACGGCGATCTGAGTGGCATCGATGTGTATGACATTGCGGATGCGGCGCAGTGGGCAGGCGATCCGGATAAGTTTCTCGCTGCGCTGAAGGTGGCGGGATTTGTGGACGAGGACGGATGCATTCACGACTGGGATGCCTATATCGGCAGACTGATTGACAAGCGCGAAGCCAACGCCCGCAGGAATCGGGAAGCAAGGGCACGGAAGAAGGCGGAGAAAACCGCCGAAGCCAATAAAAAAAACGGTGCATCACATGACGGATACGCGGCAGAAAGCAGAGTATCATGTGATGATAACGAGCGCATCACGAGCGCATCACGCGACACATCACGATACAATGAATGTGAATCACGTGATGGTGCTACCGTACCCAACCAACCCAACCAACCCAACCAACCGTACCAACCTTCTTCTTCGGAGGGCGTGAGCATCACGCAGCCTCCGGCGGAAGAAGAAAAATTCCCGCCGACGCGGGAGATGGTGGAGGAGTATGCGCGGCAGAAGGGCTGGGCGGTGGATGCAGACGAATTCATCGCACGGTGCGAGGCGGCAGGCTGGCGAGACGGCGGCGGCAAGGCGATTGCCAGCTGGCGACTCTGGCTGGGCGGCTATGTGGTTAAGCAGGCGGCAGG
>CAZYQB010000255.1:0-3536 GCA_964649595.1 uncultured Oscillospiraceae bacterium
GCTCTACCTGCTGAGCTACATCAGCACCGCGTCGGCTCTTCGCTGACAACGATGACTAGTATACATGATATCGCTTGAAAAAGCAATAGGTAATTTTCGATTTAACATACGCATAATCTACTGGTTTGAGGGTACACTCTATGCGGCAATATTGAAGATATTTTGCTGAAAAAGGGGAGAGGTGGATGAACGATCGTACGTTTTGTGTGCTGCTGTTTTCGTTTCTGATGCTGTTGGGTGGAGTGTCCGTGCTGATTATGAAGAAAGCTTCGCCGGAGCAGCCGCCAATTTCTGATGCGGCAGTATATGGACAGGCACTGGATTTGGAGGAAGAGTCGATTGAGCTGCTGCTGCCTACAGGTGCGGAAGTGATGGAGGTATACGGTTCGCAGTACAGTGAGGAATATAAGCAGTGGTCGATGTGTGAAGAAATATGCCTGAAAACAAATACAGGCAGTGGGATCTATGCGCCGCTGAATGGCATTGTAAAAAGCATAGAGAGCATCGATGGGGCGGAAACGATGTTTTCTGTCGGCAGCCGAGTTACCATTGAATGCGGCGAGGCAGAGCTCATTATTTATCCCGTATACGGAGTGTGTGCGTTTGCAGGCAGCAGGGTAACTCAGGAAAATCTGCTAGGTACTGCACTGGATCGGCTTTATATATGTGCGTGGAAGGACGGCAGAAAAATTGATCCGATGAGTGTAGCGACGGAGTGAATTATTTAAAATTCGATACTGAAATCAACAGGAGCGAATGCTCTGAGTGTCGAATAGAAATATGGAGAATATGATGGGAGAAAATCAAAAGGGAATGGGAGGAGCCTCTTTAATGAGATCGCCCATCTGTCTGAGTAAAACAAGAACCGGAGATTTAGTAAGAGGTTTGGAGATGAATGAAGGTCATTGGATTGAAAAACCATCAGAAGAAGATGCATTTTTTGCAACTACGTTCCAGATAGCGGTCGAGCGTATGCGGTGAATTTTCAATTCAATCTGAGGACGGTGCAGATTAAGTTCATCAATGTGATCGAGACATTCGCGGAGTTTGATCCCTTGACGAATAGCTGACACCGTCTGAATATGCGAGACTGCCGCTATACAGCTTCGCCAGTCAACTCTATGGGGTGTATAGTATGCCACCCCTACTGATTTAGTATAGCAGTATTCTACGACACGCGATAGCGCACCGTTTCATAACTCTTTCGGTGCCTTTCGCAGAAAGGTGGTTTAATAAGTATGAAACTGATGATCGCGTCCGATTTGCACGGTTCGGCGTACTATACCCGTCTGCTCATTGAAGCCTATAAGAGAGAACAGGCAGATAAGCTGCTGCTGCTGGGCGATATCCTATATCACGGACCGCGCAATCCGTTGCCGGAGGAATATGCACCTGCCAAGGTCGCCGAAATGCTCAATGCCATGAAGCAGGAAATTCTGTGCGTGCGCGGAAATTGTGACAGCGAAGTGGATCAGATGGTGCTGGAGTTTTCTATTCTGCCGGAGAATTGTCTGCTGTATGTTGATGGAACAACCATCTTTGCTACGCATGGTCATGTATTCAACGAAAATTCACTGCCTATGCTCAAAAAGGGCGATATCCTGCTGCACGGGCATACTCATGTGCCGGTATACAGGCAGCATGAGCATTACACTTATGTCAATCCCGGATCGGTATCGCTGCCCAAGGAGAACAGCGTACATGGCTACATGACAGTAGAGGACGGAAAATTGATGTGGAAGAGTCTTGACGGTACGGTATACGATCAACATTCTCTTGCAGAGCTTGCAAAATAAATTTGCAGAACGGAAAAGGACAAAAGTCTGGTTGGCAGAAATGCCGATCAGACTTTTTTATGCTTTACATTAAGGCTGTGTTTATAGTACAATAGACGGGTAATGCTCAAGAGAAAAACTCGACGCTGCGGCTTGTATATGAAGCCGACATATCAAAGCAAAGAGTGAAATGGAGAAACAATCATGGCAAACGGGACACAAAGCGCGCCTTTACGGCTATGGTATACGCAGGGTGCGCCGATAATCAATGAATTTCTGCCCAAACGCACAAGTCGGAAAAATGCGCCGCACAGCTGGGAGAAATGGTCGCTTCCACTGGGCAATGGATACATGGGCGTAAACGTGTTCGGCAGAACCGATGAGGAACGGCTGCAGGTTACCGAAAACAGCTTGTGCAATCCGGCTCGGGGCGGCGGATTGAATAACTTTGCTGAGGTGATGATTCGCTTCGGTCATCAAAATGTGGAAAACTATGTGCGTGAACTGTCGTTGGACGATGCAGCGGCACGCGTCAGCTATGATTGCGGCGGCGTAACTTATAAACGCGAGATATTTACCAGCTATCCGGACCGCGTGATGGTTGTTCGATTGACTGCCGCTAAGGAAGGTGCGCTGTCGTTTACACTTGCGCCGTTTATTCCGTATATCAAGCAGTCGGAGATCGGATGTTCCAAATCCGGCAGCGTACAGGCTTGTGAAAACCGAATTACACTATGCGGTGAGATGGAGTATTACGCGATACAGTTTGAAGGACAGCTCCTGGTAAAGACCGAAGGCGGCAGAGTATATGCGCAGGGCGGCGAGATTGAGGTAGAGAATGCCGACAGCGCCACCATCATCATGGCGGTCGGCACGAATTACCGCTTGGAAAGCCGGGTATTCGTTGAAAACGATCCCAAGAAAAAGCTGGAGGGCAATCCGCATCCGCATGAGATGGTTACTTCTCTTGTGGATAAAGCCGCCTCAATGAGCTATGAGGAGCTTTATAAGCGGCATACAGCCGACTATAAGGCACTATTTGACCGTGTGCGCTTTAATATCGATACCGACGGTATCGATATTCCCACTGATGAGCTGCTTAACCGATACAGAGAGGGCGAAAGACTGCCTTACCTGGAAATGGTGTATTACCAGTTCGGACGCTACCTGCTCATCAGCTCATCGCGCAAGGGAACGCTGCCGGCAAATCTTCAGGGTGTATGGAACTGTTATGATGAAGCGCCGTGGGGCAGCGGTTACTGGCATAATATCAATGTGCAGATGAACTACTGGCCTGCATTTGTTGCCAATCTTGAGGAAACATTTGAAGCTTATGCTGATTATGCTGAAGCCTATATGGATCAAGCGAGAAAGCAGGCGGATTTTGTGATGCGTTCGCTATTTCCTGAGAGGCTGGAAGAAGCGGGCAAAAACGGCTGGATCATAGGCACAGCTGCCTTTCCGTACGATATCACCAATATGCTTTCGGGCAAATCGGGTTCGTATGCGATCGGTCATTCGGGACCGGGCACGGGTGCCTTTACGTCCATCCTGTTTTGGGAATGGTATGAGTTTACGCGCGATCGCAAAGCACTTGAGCGTGCTTTTGAAGTGCTCAAGGAAATGTCGTATTTCCTCTCTAAGACGCTCGTTGAAGCGGATGGAAAGCTGCTGACCAAGTATTCGGCATCGCCTGAACAAATTGTGGGCGGGAAATGGAGCAATAATGTGCAGTATTATCATACCGTCGGCTGTGCATTC
>CAZYQB010000256.1:0-761 GCA_964649595.1 uncultured Oscillospiraceae bacterium
AACCTCGAAAACGGCGTTGCTCAGGCGGTCATCTGCAACAGCGGCAACGCCAACACCTGCAATGCCGACGGCATCGAGATCGCCGAAGGTATGTGCACACTGGTTGAAAAGCACACCGGTATTTCCGCAAAAGATGTCATCGTCGCCTCCACCGGCGTTATCGGTCAGCCGCTTTCTCTGGACCCGATCAAAGGTGGTATGGAAGAGCTGACCGCCTCTCTCAGCGAAAACGGCAGTGAATCCGCTGCACACGCCATCATGACCACCGACACCACCAAGAAGGAAGTTGCCATCGAGTTCGAGCTGGGCGGTAAAACCTGTCGCATCGGCGGCATCGCCAAAGGTTCGGGCATGATTCATCCGAACATGGCAACCATGCTGGTATTCGTCACCACCGACGCTGCCATCTCCCCCGAAATGCTCAATGCCGCGCTTCAGGCAGATGTGAAGGATAGCTTCAATATGATCTCTGTGGACGGCGACACCTCCACCAACGATACTCTGTGCATCATGGCAAACGGTCTGGCAGGCAATGAGATCATCACCTCTCAGAACGCCGACTATGAAGTATTCACTCAGGCGCTTGCGATCGTCACCCGCACGCTGTGCCGTATGATCGCCAAAGACGGAGAAGGCGCAACCAAGCTGCTTGAATGTCATGTAACCGGCGCCGCCGATGAGCAAACCGCGCGCATCGTTGCCAAGTCGGTCATCTGCTCCAGCCTGCTCAAGGCAGCCATGTTCGGCGCGGATGCCAACTG
>CAZYQB010000256.1:771-3475 GCA_964649595.1 uncultured Oscillospiraceae bacterium
CGCGTGCTGTGCGCCATCGGCTACAGCGGCGCCGATGTGGACGTAAACAAGATCGACGTCACCTTCCTCTCCAAGACCGGCAAGATCTGCGTATGCGTGGACGGTGCAGGTATTCCTTTCTCCGAGGAGATCGCCAAAAAGGTACTGACCGAGGACGAGATCACCATCTCCATCTCCCTCAAATCAGGCGACAGAGAAGCCACCGCATGGGGCTGTGATCTGACATATGACTATGTCAAGATCAACGGTGACTACCGCACCTAATACCTGCGGATCGATTTGAGGAGGAAACATACATGAGCTACAATGTAGAACGTGCTGAAATTCTGGCGCGCGCACTGCCCTATATTCAAAAATACAACGGCAAGATCGTGGTCATCAAATACGGCGGAAACGCCATGATCGACGAGGACCTCAAACATTCCGTCATGCGCGATGTAGTGCTGCTTTCTCTGATCGGCGTTCACGTCGTGCTGGTTCACGGCGGCGGTCCCGAGATCAGCGATATGCTCAAGCGCGTGGGCAAGAAATCCGAATTCGTTAACGGTCTGCGCGTGACCGATAAAGAAACAGTCGATATCGTGCAGATGGTGCTCGCCGGCAAGGTCAACAAGAGTCTGGTCGCGCTGATCCAGTCTATCGGCGGCAAGGCAATCGGTTTAAGCGGTATGGACGGCAAGCTGATCGAAGCCAAGATGCTGGACGAACAGTTCGGCTATGTAGGCGAGATCACCCACATTGAGGAACAGACCATTCTCGACCTGCTCGAAAAGGGTTACATTCCGGTCGTTTCCACCGTGGGCTTCGACATGAACGGCAATGTCTACAACATCAATGCCGACACTGCCGCCGCCCGCATCGCAGGCAAACTGCGTGCCGAGTGCATGATCTCCATGACCGATATCGCAGGTCTGCTGCGCGACAAGGACGATCCCTCTTCGCTCATCCCGATGGTCAATGTTTCCGAGGCTCCGCAGTTGATGCACGAGGGCGTCATCTCCGGCGGCATGATCCCGAAGGTAGAATGCTGCATCGAAGCGATCCGCCGCGGCGTCAAGAAGGTATTCATACTCGACGGTCGCGTACCTCATGCCATTCTGATGGAAATCCTGACCGATGAGGGCATCGGTACGATGTTTATTTAATATTTTTTCAAACAAATAAAGCCAAGCACTGATTTCAAATCATATTTTTCAGTTATACTGGATATGCAGCATGGGAGGATAAGCCAAAATGGACGTAAAGGCAAGGGACGCGAAGTATCTCGCATCCACCTACAAACGCTTCCCGGTAGAGATCGTCGGCGGACAGGGTGCCGAGCTGATCGATGATACCGGCAAGAAATATATCGATCTGGGCAGCGGCATTGCAGTCAATCTGTTCGGCGTAAATGACGACGCATGGAAAAATGCGGTAATTGCTCAGCTGAACCGCGTTCAACACGCCTCCAACCTGTATTATACTGCCCCGCAGACCGAGCTTGCCGAAATGCTGTGCAATCGCACCGGTATGAAACGCGTCTTTTTCGGCAACTCCGGTGCAGAAGCCAACGAATGCGCCATCAAGGTGGCTCGCAAATACGCTTCCGACAAATACGGCGAGATGGATCGCCCAATCATCGTGACATTGGTAAACAGTTTCCACGGGCGCACCATCACTACCCTTTCCGCGACCGGTCAGGATGTATTCCACAAGCACTTTGCTCCCTTCACCGCCGGCTTCATGCACACCCCCGCAAACGACATCGATGCACTGCGCGCCGAGATCAAGCGCGGCACGGTATGCGGCGTAATGCTGGAAATGGTTCAGGGTGAGGGCGGTGTGCTGCCTCTCGACAAAGACTATGTGCATCAGGTCGCCGAGCTGTGCGAAGAAAACGACGTCATCCTGATCGTGGATGAAGTTCAGACCGGCATGGGCAGAACCGGCACGTTGTTTGCATATGAGCAATTCGGCATCAAGCCCGATGTGGTATCCACCGCAAAGGGCATCGGCGGCGGTCTGCCGCTGGGCGCCTGCCTGCTGGGTGAAAAGGTGCAGGATACGCTGGGTCCCTCCTCTCACGGCTCCACCTTCGGCGGCAATCCGGTTGCCACCGCAGGCGCGGTGAATATCCTCTCGAGAATCGATGATGAGCTTCTTGCAGAGGTTCGCCGCAAGAGCGAAATGTTCATCAACGGACTTTCTGTCATCAAGGGCGTAAAGTCTGTCACCGGTCTTGGTCTGATGCTGGGCATCGAAACCGAAAAGCCCGCCATCGAGGTCGTAAACGAGTGCATCAAGCTCGGCGTACTGCCGCTGACGGCGAAAGCCAAGATCCGTCTGCTGCCGCCGCTGATTATCACCGATGAGCAGATCAACGCTGCTCTGTCCGTTATGAAGGAGGTCATTGAAGCATGAACCATCTGCTCAAGCTGGGCGACCTGACCAGTCAGGAAATCTTCGAGATTCTCAACCTTGCCGACCAACTCAAATTCGAAAAGGCGAACGGCTTTGCCTCTCAGCCCCTCAAGGGCAAGACGCTGGGCATGATCTTCCAGAAGTCTTCCACTCGCACCCGCGTTTCCTTTGAAGTTGGTATGTATGAGCTGGGCGGCTATGCGCTGTTCCTCTCCAACCGTGATCTGCAGATCGGTCGCGGCGAGCCGGAGGAGGATACCGCCCGCGTGCTGTCGCGTTATATGGATGAAATCATGATCCGTAC
>CAZYQB010000257.1:0-3465 GCA_964649595.1 uncultured Oscillospiraceae bacterium
GTTGGAGTGACATAGATATTCTTGTTTTGACCGAAAAACCTATTTCCGAACAACAAGCCGACAAGCTTGTCTGTCTTCGCCAAAGCATCAATACTGGTGAATACAATAATCCGTTTTACCGTTGTTTTGAAGGCGGTATGTTGACGCTGGATGCTTTTAAACACCGTGCGTCCACCAAAGTTATCTACTGGGGAACAAGCGGACAAAGAATTACTGACAAATATTATTTCGACGCGTGCTGTATGAGAGAGTTATTTGACTATGGTCGCCTCGTATACGGCAAAGACATACGTGAACAACTAAAACCGCCTTCTTATGAGGATATAAAAGCAAATATCCAGTTCCATTACGAAACCATTCGGAAATATGCAAGTAGTTCTAAACGAAGCATCTATTCCTTTGGCTGGATTTTGGATATTGCCAGAGGTATTTATACACTTCGTACCGGAAGAATAATTTCCAAAACAGCCGTTGGTGAGTGGGCACTGAAAAACTGCTTATTCCCCGACACCGCTGCACTCGAAATCGCCCTGGCTGTCAGAAAAGATCCGCAAAAATTCCAAAAAGACACTGAGCTGCAGGATTTATCAGAGAAGTTGGGGGACATCATACAACAATATGCAAATGTCCTTGAAAAGGAACTAAAAAGCTCATCCTTTGACAAGCTGTACATCTCTTAACGATACTCAGCACTTTTTAATGGAAGATCAAAAAAGCATTGGATATCGTATCAAAATAAATCATCGCAGTTTTACACCGCCGCCGACCGCGCACATTCCATCGCGCAGTCGGCGATATTTTTATTTTTCAGTCGAAATCCTCTTCCTTCAGCGGCGGACGAACGTCACTGTTCATTGTTGCATTGTATACCCTGATATATTCCGCTTTGGAACCGTATTCCTGCCATACGTTCCACGCAGTCTGACCGGCGGGATTTTCGTCGGGCATGATCACCACGGTAATATCGAGCAGTTTCCTCTTATTGCCGTGCGGCGTGAACTGAAGGCTGATGCTTCTTTCATATTGCAGATCCTTCTGACGCTGCATCGGCAGACGCTCATCGACGTTCGGCTGAATAGCAAAGTCCGGCGCATGATGATAATATGCCCATTGACCATCCCGAAGCTGCATCTTCGTAAGCTCAGCGGGTATATATTCTCCACCCACACCCTCGGCATTGCCCTTCAAAAAGCGCACATCGGAAAAGGTAATCTCATCATGTTCGACATACGATCCGATGAAATACACGCTTAGCCCTTTCGATACGCTGCCGATATTGCGCACGCTGACCGTACTCAGCATCTCCAGACGACACGGCTCCAGCGGCGTGCTTTCAAGAATTAATTTCGGCGGCTGATCTTCCTGCTCAATTGCAGTCAGCCTGAAATATAGTTTCACTTCCTCTGCATCGGTACCGAATTCCTCTATGTCCTCAAAGGATGCTGCGCTGAATGCCTGCGGCAGACACAGGCATTCCTCCATTTCGGAAAGTACCTCCTCCGCAAACACATACTTTGCGCGAAAACTGCGCTTGAACTTATCTATGTCGGAAACCTTGCTTTTCCATGCACCCCAATTGGGAAGGCGAAGCAGCGCCAACGCAAGCGGATGTCCTACCGATGCCCACGCATTGACTCTTTCGACAGCATTGATGAGATTCATATATAGAAAATCGCTGTCAAAATCCGCAATACCCAGCACATCCGCATTCAACTGCGCCGACAGAGGCTTTGCGATTCGCTCAAACTGTTTTGGCACTTCAAACGAAATCAGATTGGAATAGAGCGAGATCCATCCGGAGCTTTCGCTGTCGGCAATAATCAGCGTGCCGTCGGCCTCCTCTATCGAAGAAACACATTCATAGCCCTGCTGCTGCATCGCCTTAACAATACATTTATAAACCTCCCCAGCAGAAAGCCCTTCTCTTTTGCGGACATGAATATTTGAAAACCAGCTGCCCACTTCATTTTCCCCTTTCGTGTTCCATGTATGCGATTATTCTATCAAAGCAGATATATCATGTCAATTCGCTTTGCAGGCGAATATAGCAGAATAATCTGACCCCAATCGCAGACGCTACTCTTCGCATTCCTGAAAAAATTTATGGATATTGATATCTAAAATTGTTCCATACACTAAAATCACGCAACTTTCAAAAAATGGTATTCGTCGAACAGAACATCAAGAATATAAGGAAGGTGCTGTTTATGAAGGAGCTTCTTTCGATTCTGCTGGCAATGTTGCTGTCCATTCCCTTCACTTCTATCGAAAGCACGTCCGAAACCTTTGAAGCCTCAGCCGCCGCGCCGTGGTATGAACTCAGCGGAGATGATACCCTCCTCACCGTATGGCTGAGCGACAACACCGACGATGCGCTGAGCTGGCAGTTTGAAATCTCCAACCCGGAGGCGCTTGAGCTGCTGACTCAAGAAATCATCAGCGACGAGCCGGAATACTCAGTTCTCAGCGATGAGCCGAATAATTCCAATTCTTCCATGACTTACGCCGCCAGCTTTGCGGGCTTTGGCTCCGCCGAAAGCAACGTCAGTCTGATTCTCAAATATGCCGCCGAAGATGCCGCGCCGCCCTTTGCCACTCGCGTGCTGGAGATGAGCATATCGGCAGATCACAGAATCTCGATCCTTTCCGTGCTTGAGCGCGAACTGACCGCGAATTGGATCGAATACGATGCCGAACACCGCATTTTGACCGTTACGCTGCCCGAGCAAAGCGGAAATGGCTATGCGTGGGATATGTCCATTCTTGATCCCGAAATCCTTGAACTGATTACCTGCGACACCGAAACCGGTTATATCGGCAGCTATAAGGCAGCAATGGGCGATGCAGGTTCCGTTGAACTCACCCTTTCCTATGGCGAAAGCGACAGCGACAAACCCGAAATCATATATACCGTAAATATGATCGTCAATGAAAGCGGCGATATTGAAGTCTGCTGGACGGAAATCTTCATTATTTCCGACAGCACCGAGGCGTATATCGGCGAATAGTTTTTTGTCATACCCAAAAAATTCTTACGGGGAGCAATATTATGAGCACAGCAGACAATCGCGATCAGGAGCTTTTATTCATCGCCGATGCCGACGACTGGGTGGAGATGAAGCGCGCGCGGCAGCTGACGCAGGCGCTGAACACGATCGACCGATCGGATTTCGACGGCATCCGTGCCATCGTAAACGATCTGTTCGGCGCATCCGATGAAACCACTTTCGTCAATCCCCCGTTCTATTGTGACTACGGCTCCAACATTAAGGTCGGACGCAACTTCTTTGCCAACTACAACTGCACCGTTCTGGATAACGCCAAGGTCGTCATCGGCGACAACGGTATGCTCGCGGCCAATGTCTCGATCTACACCGCAGGACATACTCTCTATTCCGATCTACGAAATAAGGGCTATGAATACGGTATTTCCGTGACCATCGGAGACAATGTATGGATCGGCGG
>CAZYQB010000258.1:0-3462 GCA_964649595.1 uncultured Oscillospiraceae bacterium
GCTGGGTGTTCGTGCGTACGCGCACGCCGTTCACCAGTGCAAAGTATTCCGGATGCTCGTCATAGAGCGTTTCAGGCGGCACCAGTTCATTGAAGGAGTGATGACAGTTGAAGAACTTCAGCTTGCCGCCCTTTTCTTTCGGAATATGTGCCATGTTGGAGTTTAAGCGGTTTTTCACGCAGAATTCAGGATCGAATGCTGATCGGAAATATACCTCTCTGTATTCAAAGGCGGGATTTTCACAGATGTCCATATCTTCTACGATCAGCGTATCCACTTGATCGAAGGTTTCGATATCCTTGGTGAAGCACTTGAAGCCTATGTGTTTTTCCAGAAAGTAGTATACGCCGTATATGGTGCCCCGGGGCGTTTTGCCCGCGATTACGATATCCTCGCCGCGTGTGCGAAGGATAAAGCCGTCCTCTGAAAGGATACTTACGTCAGTTTCGATGCCGCGCACATTTGCACCGATGTGAATTTCTGCGCTGCGCCGAGGACAGCGCTCTACCGCTGAGAAAAAGGGAACGATTGCACCAGTTGCTTTATAGAGATACTGATACAGCACTGATGCTGCGTATAATTCCGCCTCATGCGGCAGATTGCTCGTCACGATATGATAAAAGCCCTTGCCGTTCCGGGTGATGATTCGCTGCATTTGACATCCTCTTTTCTAAAAACAAACCGTTGTTGATGATCTGTTGGATGATCTTATAGAAGCTTTAGTGCGTATGCATCGAGCGCCGGAACCTCAAAACAACTGCCGCCGAAGTCAACCATTGCCGGATGAGCGGTGTAGTTGACGAAAAACTGCCATTTTTCGTTGGAGGGTGTTTTCCATGCGCAGCTTAGCACGCGGTTCTCAATGATTTGTTTTTGGCGTCCCGTCAGAGGAATAATTTGTTGTTCGCAATGCCATTGACCGGGGCGGATCATTTGACCATCGGAGAAACAGTCTGAATACTCTCGCTGCAGGCGGTGCAGATTGGCACATAGCTTCAGAATTTGTTCTCGGTCTGAATGGCGGCTGAAATCCCGCATTCCCCAGTGGAACATTATTGCGCCTTCGTCGTTTAGTACCAGCGTCAGCATATCGCCTGCGGCAAACGAATACGCGAGACGGTAGCAAATCCCCATCGTTTCATAGGCAAACGGTGCACATACCTGATTCCCCATGAAATTATGAAGATATGGATGGTACAGCCAACTGTACAGCGGTACTGCGCGACCATACTGATAGTTCAGTTCATATCGATTGTCTGAGAGTCCAAGCCATTCAATATATGGTTCCGCCGCAGCGGATTCACAGCCAAGCATCAGATTGGGATATGTATTCTTCCATTCTGCCATCATTTTCTGCATGGTCTGCGTCATCCATGCGCCCGGGATCGGAGGATGACCGTGTTTTCGGCTGTAGCAAAAGTACATACTGCCGCCGTGGTTCTGATCCATTACCTGAATGTAATCTAATCCACTGGCAAACAGCGGCGTCAGCGCTTCGTTAAGCAAGGCTCTCCCTTTTTCGCTGGCAGGGCAAATATCATAGCCGGATCGCTGTCCGGTACAGATTCGACTTTTGGGCAAACTGCCGTCCGGGGCAAGGCACATAGCATCATGCAGTTCCTCTGCCTCAAATCTCTCTTCGGTGTTGTATGATGCAATCAGATTGCTCTGCTCCGTCCAGCCCAAGCCGCTGCAGTACACGCCCAGCAGATGCCCCTTGGCGTGCAGTGCGTCCATGAATTCGCGCAGCATGGTCTCTCCGCCGAAAGGCGGCCACACATACGGCGGTGCCCACGGTGCGGTGCCTTCCCAATGCATCAACAACACCAGAATCCGGCTACCGGTCTTTTGGGCAATTTCATCAACCAACGGTAAGGCATTACAGTAAGGAAATAAGCGGTTGGGTTCCATGATGTCCATGTCGTGAATACCGCGTATCGGATAAGTAATTACCAGAGGCATTTCCCGATACCAGTCGGGCAGTGTAGGATTTTCTACTGCCGTGTACAGTGTTGAGGGAAGATTCTGTTCAAACCATTCCCGGTAAATGGTGGCGGCATCCATCCAATCGCCGTGCAGAAGCTGCCATACGATATCGGATGTTTTTGTTTCACCGCCGAGGAAAAGGCGCGTGCGAAAATGAATCTCGTCTTCTGTACACGCAAAGTCCAGCCCTTTCGGGCTGCGCAATGCATCGTGAACGCCCATATACAGACAGCAATTTCCGAACAGGTATGCCGTAAACTGAGCACACAGCATATAAGGAAACATGGAGTAACTGCCCATGGAAGGATATTCCGGATCGATCATATTTGTTTTGAGGGCGCCGTTTTCTACCAGACCGCCTTCATTATAGGACCAAAGCACTGCTCCGTCTCCGGTGTTTTCGCGCAGCTTCCCCTGAATGGAAATGCATGGAAAGTCCAGATATTCAGCCGTCCATTCTTCCGGACAGCACCATGCGGCATTCCATATCAATTGTTCGCCGTGAATCCGCAGCTTAGCCGTTACCGAAATATTCTGCATAAAGTGGTAGATCGCGCCGCCGGAAATTTCTTTGACCTGTGCGTTATCTGAGTGCAGCAGCAGCGTGTCCCCGAGCCGATCTCTCAAGCGCATCGTAAATAGCGGCGGCTGATCTGTGGATAACAGTTCACGCTCATTATATACCAAAGAACGCAGTTTACCCTGTGCCCAGTCCACATTCAATATGCCCTGACCGAAGCAAATCCTCAAAAGGATCCCTCCTTATTACTGGATTTATCCCTAATATAATTATAGCGCTTGCAGGCACAGCTTTCAAGCCATATTTATCGGGAAAATACATAAGCATGGGAAACTGAGAAGATATTTGTCAAGGGGCTTTTTACAAAAAAGCACGATTTCATAAAAAAGATTCAAACACATATCATCCAAACAGCATTGAGAGAATGGTAGTCTTCAATAATATGCTAATGCTGAGGAGCGTAACTCTACTGGTTACGCTCCTCGGTAAACTCATTTAAGGATTGATGTATTTTCCTTCGATGCTGAATACACCATCGGTCAAAGGCTTTTCATTGTCGGGCTTACGCAGGATACCACGGTGAATCAGCTCGTCTGTAACATATCCAATGATCTGATGCAGATAACAGCTAACCCACTGATTGATCTGATCGTGCAGGTGTTTCGGAACGAAGTTTTCAAAATTATTGCGCACAGTTACGATCCACTCCGCAAGGGAATCATTGAGCTTTTCATCAGTCATCTCAAACAGTGAAACAAATTTTCCAAATTGCCCTGCCGTAAAGTGCGGGAAGTTTAAGCTAAAGCCTGCCTCTGACTTTATAAGCAGATTTGTTTCGATAAGATGTGCGGCATCTTCTTCGGAAAGAGCTTCTTTGGACACAACACCGTTTACGCTGTTCTGTGGTATGCCGTTTGCACACATCCAGCGCATCCCTTTGTTATGGTAAACGCTGT
>CAZYQB010000259.1:0-3456 GCA_964649595.1 uncultured Oscillospiraceae bacterium
ATGCAGATCGGGCGAAGCCTTTCGTCCCGGTCTGTTTTTCGTATATTCTGAAGGATATAGAATAGTATATGCGAAAGTATGTCCTGAATTTGTATGCCGAAATCAATTTTGAAAAATTAAGTCTTTGGAAATTAGAGTTGCAAATTAAAGGAGAAGCAAATGGTAAAGAATAAGCAGCAATCTGCTCCGAAAAGTATTTCGGTAGGTGGTCAGGCGGTTATGGAAGGTGTGATGATGCAGGGACCCGAACGCATTGCAATGGCAGTGCGCCGTCCGGATGGAAAGGTTGCTTTGTCTATCAAGCCGGTGAAAAAGCTTTCGGACAAGTATCCCATTTTAGGTCTGCCGATCATTCGCGGTGTGGTAAATTTTGTCGCCCAGCTTTACAGCGGTGTAAAAATGCTTACGGAGTCTGCAGAGATGGGTGGAATGGATGCGGAAGAGCCTTCCGAATTTGAAAAAAAGATCGCAGCGTTTCTGCACATGAAGCCCGACGATGTAATGATGATCTGCGCAGTGATGCTGGCGCTGCTGCTCTCGATCGGTCTGTTTTTTGTGATCCCGACCGGCGTGGAATCGCTGCTCAGGCGTTTCATCGAAAACAGCTTTCTTTTGAATCTGCTTGGCGGCGTGCTGAGAATGGTGATGTTCTTGGGGTATGTGGCACTGGTGTCGCGCATGAAGGAAATTCGTCGGGTGTTTCAGTATCACGGCGCAGAACACAAGTCGATCTTCTGCTTTGAAAACGGCAAAGAGCTGACGGTGGAAAATGCTCAGACCTTTACAACGCTTCATCCCAGATGCGGAACCAGCTTTCTGGTGATCGTATTTACTATCTCCATTTTGATGTTTACGCTCTTTGGTACAGACAGCGGTAATGTATTTCTGCGCGTTGGCAGCCGCCTGCTGCTGCTGCCGGTAACGGCAGGTGTGTCGTATGAGTTGCTCAAGTGGCTCGGTCGTGCGGAGGATACGCCATTGGTGCGCGTACTCAAATGGCCGGGACTGATGATGCAGAAGCTCACTACCGCGCAGCCGGAGGATGACATGGTAGAGGTTGCGCTGATTGCCCTCAAGGCAGCGCTGGGTATGGAGGATGCGCTGCCCGATCACCTCAATCCCGATATTGTGATAGAGGACAAGGCAGCGGATGAGGTTGTGGAAAAGTAACTTTTTTGATTTATAAAAACAAAGGATCCGTCCGGCGGATTCGTTTCGGACTGAAGCGATGCGGACGGATTCTTTCTTTAGATAATCAAATGACGGAAGGGAGGAAGGCGCAAAGTATATGAAAATAGAAATGTGGCGGCAGACGGCGCAGCAGCAGCTTGAAAAAAGCGGTGATATGGATGCGGCATGGGATGCGGACTGGATGCTGTGCGAGGTACTCGGCTGCGGACGGGGAGAACTGCGCTGGAGAGCGAAGGATGAGCTGACTCAGCCGCAGAAGGTCCGATTGGATACATGGCTGTATGAGCGTATACAAGGCAGACCTCTTCAGTATGTGCTGGGCAATACCTGTTTCATGGGGCTAGATTTCAAATGCGATGAAAGAGCGCTCATTCCCCGGCAGGATACCGAAACACTGGTTGAAATCGCTCTTGAAAAAATGCAGAGCAGAAAATTTCCGAGAGTATTGGATCTGTGCTGCGGTACCGGCGCGATCGGGTTGAGCGTGAAGCACTTCAGACCCGACAGCGATGTAACGTTGACTGATATCAGTGATGAAGCACTTTCGCTGACGCAGGAAAATGCAAAACGCTTGTCACTTGCCGTGAATGTCAGGCAGGGAGATCTGTTTGAGGCAGTGCGCGGAGAAAAGTATGATTTTGTGCTGAGCAATCCGCCGTACCTGACTAAACGGGATATGGATGAACTGATGCGCGAGGTCAGATATGAGCCGCAGCTCGCACTGCGCGGCGGAGAAGATGGATTGAATTTCTATCGAAGGATCGCCGAAGAAATGGATGAGATGCTGAATGAAAGTGGCGAAGCGCTGCTGGAAATCGGTATAGGACAGCACACGGACGTAATTGCACTTCTGAGTGCGCATGGATTTGAAGCAGTGTCCTACATGGATATATGTGGCATCGAACGAGTAATTCATGCGAAGCGGAAGTAATCTGAATTAACTATATAGAACGCTGTTTGAGAATGTGGGGGAGGATATGCGTATGCAGGGACGTTCTTTTGATGAATATGAACGCATTGCACAAAAGCTTGAGGCGGTAGAGGGGAAATTTGAAGAGTTGTCGGTACGAATCACGCTTCCTGAAGTGATCGCCGATACCGCGCTTTTTCAGAAGCTGATGCGCGAGCACAGTGAACTGAGCGAAGTTGCTGAGTTTGCAAAGAGCTATCGCAAGCTGCTTGAGGAGATCGAGGAAGCGCAGGAGCTTGCCGAATCTGACGATGAGGAAATGGCGGAAATGGCACGCGAAGAACTTGAAACGCTGGAGAGTACGCTGAAGGAAAAGACTCAGGAGGGCAGAATGCTGCTGCTGCCCAAGGATCCTGACGATTATCGAAATGCGATCATCGAAGTACGCGCAGGTGCCGGCGGTGATGAAGCAGGTCTGTTCGGCGCAGAGCTGGTGCGTATGTATGTTCATTATGCCGAGGCGCACGGCTGGAAGGCGGAGCTGACTGACAACGGCGAAACCGAACTGGGCGGCATTAAGGAAGCCGTGCTGATGGTGCAGGGTAAAAACGTATTCAGCCGTCTCAAGTATGAATCGGGCGTTCATCGCGTGCAGCGCGTGCCCGTGACCGAATCGGGCGGACGCATTCATACCTCCACTGCAACCGTTGCAGTGCTGCCTGAAGCCGAAGCGGTCGAGATGGAGATCAATATGAACGATTTGCGCATCGATACCTACCGCGCATCGGGTGCAGGCGGTCAGCACGTCAACCGTACCGACTCCGCAGTGCGCATCACTCATATTCCCACGGGCGTGGTGGTGACCAGCCAGGATCAGCGCTCTCAGATACAGAACCGTGAAAAGGCGATGAGAGTGCTTAGAACGCGCCTGTATGATATGCAGCGTCAGCAGGCGGCAAGCGACTATGCAAGCGAACGCCGCAGTCAGATCGGCACGGGCGACCGCAGCGAACGCATCCGCACCTACAATTTCCCGCAGGGACGAGTGACCGATCACCGCATCGGCAAGAGTATCTACAGCATCGACAACTTCATGAACGGCGATATCGATGAGATCGTTGATGCGCTGATCCTGGCAGAGCATACGGCAATGCTCAACGACGAACAGTAATGAAAGCGGAGGATAAGCGCATGAAGATCGTGGTATTAGACGGAAAGCAGCTTAGCGACCTCGACTGGACGCTTCTTCACACGCTGGGTGATGTGGATAGATATGATTCAACGCTGCCCGAAGAGGTGATCTCCCGCGCACGGGGTGCTGAAGCGGTGCTGCTCAATAAGGTAAAAATGACCGC
>CAZYQB010000260.1:0-1505 GCA_964649595.1 uncultured Oscillospiraceae bacterium
TATTTTTTGTCAACAAAGGAGTGAAAAATGGTGTCCGAATACTTTATTGGTCTGGATATTGGTACTGATTCTGTAGGCTGGGCAGTTACGGATACGCAGTATCATATTCAAAAAAGAAAAGGGAAAGCATTATGGGGTGTACGACTTTTCCCTGAAGCGGAGAAAGCAGAGGATCGCCGAAAGTTCAGAACATCACGCAGACGACTGGAAAGACGAAATCAACGGCTCTCATGGCTGCGTGAGGTATTTAGTGAGGAGATTGCAAAGATAGATCCCGCATTTTTCATTAGGATGGATGAAAGCAAATATCTTGAAGAAGATAAGCAAATCCTGCCGAATGGAAAGCCTTTGGGCAGATATACGCTGTTTGCAGACAAGAATTATTGCGATTGGGATTACCATCATGAATTTCCGACGATTTATCATCTGAGAAAAGCTTTGATAACGGAGGACAGAGAATTTGATGTAAGACTGATCTATTTGGCGGTACATCATATTCTGAAAAAGCGTGGTCACTTTTTATTTGGCGACATGAGTTTGGATGAAGTTCGCTTTGAAGAATGCTGGAAGGATCTATGTGTACTTCTTCAAGACGAAATAAATTGCACATTTGAAATCAGCGATATAGAGAAGTTCAAGTCTATTTTGACGGATCGCACGCTGAACATTACTCGCAAAAAAGCTGCTTTGAAAAAGTGTGCTAATGTATCCAAGACAGATAAACAGCTCCTCGCAATTTTGGATCTGCTGGCTGGCGCTGCTGTAAAGGTCTCACTCGTATGTGACGTAAAACTTTCCAAAGACGAAGATGCAAGCTTTTCATTTAAAGGCGACTTTGAAGACACAGAAGCTAAGCTGAACGATTTAGTTGGCGATTATATGCCGTTGATCGGAATGATCAAGCGAGTATATGACTGGAGTCTGCTGGAGGAGCTTCGTGGCGGAGAAAAATACATTTCCTTTGCTCGCGTAAAGGTATATGAACAACACAAAACAGACTTGGATAATCTCAAATCGCTGCTTAGAATAGATCCGAAGATATTCAGAGAAATGTTCCGCACCTCAAAGAAAGATCTTGACAACTATACTGCTTACAGTGGCTATCGTGCTGAAAATTATCGATGCGATTACGAGAAATTCAGCACCTACGTCAAACGCCAACTTAAAGCTATTATGCCCAAACTTGATGATGCAGGAAAATTACTGGCGGAGGAAATTCTGTCCAGGCTGGAAACAGGTATTTTCCTTCCTAAACAAACGAGTAAGGACAACGGCGTTATTCCTCATCAGCTTCATGAGCAGGAACTGAAAATCATTCTCGACCGTGCAAGTGAATATCTCTTATTCCTCAACGAGAAAGATGGCAGCGGTTTGACGCGCAAGGAACAGATCCTCGCCATGTTCCGCTTCAGGATTCCCTATTATATTGGACCGCTGAATACCGCTTCTGAAAAGAGCTGGGTAGTTCGTACAGATGAAAAGATCATGCCTTGGAATTTCGATCA
>CAZYQB010000260.1:1605-3430 GCA_964649595.1 uncultured Oscillospiraceae bacterium
TGCTGTCCAACGGACTCATTCAGGAAAAAGACGTTCTGAGTGGTTTGGATGAAGGATTCAAAATCACTCTGACTGGCTATTCGGTATTCAACCGCATCCTTTCAGAGGGCAACAGAGAGCCTATGGTCGAAGATATCATCAAACACATCGTTCTTTACGGAGAAGACAGAAAGCTGCTTGAAGGCTGGCTGACACATACATACGGCAAGGAATTGTCCGCATCAGACATAAGCTATATTCTCAGCAATCGTTCCCGCTTTAAAGGGTGGGGAAATTTGTCCGAACAATTTCTGACCCAAATCAAGCATACCGATCCTCAAACAGGTGAAGTGTGGTCTATCATGGACGCAATGTGGAACACAAATCACAACCTGATGGAGCTGCTTTCCGGTAAATTCAGTTTTGCACAAAGCATAGACCTTTATCGTGCAGAAAAGTACAATGGTCAGCAATACACATTAGACGAAATTCTGGACGATAGCTATGCATCCCCCGGTATTCGCAGAGCAATTCATCAAACAATGGAGCTGATTTCCGAAATTGAAAAGCTGATGGGTGGAAAACCAAAGCGTGTGTTTGTGGAAGTTACTCGCAGCGAAGGCGTAAAGGAACGAACTGTATCAAGAAAAGCGCAGTTAGAATCGTTATATGCCTCGTGCAAAAAGGATGCAGACGAACTGTATAAGCAACTTCAAAACTTCGATGATGCCGCATTGCGCAGTGCCAAGCTGTATCTGTACTTCACCCAGATGGGCAGATGTATGTACAGCGGAGAACCTATTGATCTGTCTCGTATTGCCACGGATTATGACATTGACCATATTTACCCGCAGAGTCTGGTTAAGGATGACAGCTTCAACAATCGCGTGTTGGTCAAGAAGCAGCTCAATGCAGAAAAGTCTGCCACCTATCCCCTTTCTCAAAGCATCCGTGAACGAATGAAAGCACACTGGACGATGCTCAAAAACAAAGGATTAGGATTTATCAGCGCGGAAAAATTCCATCGTCTGACGAGAAATACGACATTTGAGGAGAGCGAACTTTCAGGCTTTATCGCCCGTCAGCTGGTAGAAACCAGCCAAGCCTGCAAAATCGTTGCTGAGCTGCTGAAAAATCGTTATGATGGATCTGACCGCGTTGTATATGTGAAAGCAGGCAACGTATCTTCTTTCCGTCAAGACCAGCGTATTCTGCCCGACGGTACTCAGAAGCAGGCAAGTGCTTGCCGCAATATCATCACCAAGCAGGATCCTGTATTTGTCAAATGTAGAGAGGTCAACGACTTCCATCATGCAAAAGATGCCTATCTGAACATCGTAGTGGGCAACGTGTATCACATGAAGTTTACCCGCGATCCTCGCAACTTCATCCGTAGCGGCAAAACATACAGTCTAAACAGAATGTTTGACTACGATGTTATTCGGGACGGAGAGTGTGCATGGCGCAGCGGCGATGACGGTTCTATAGCGGTGGTACGCAGTACGATGCGGAAGAACAATATCCTATTCACACGTTATTCTCGTGAAGTAACTGGTGGTTTGTTTGATCAGCTAATCGTTCCTGCAGGCAGCGGTCAGACGATGATTAAAAGCAGCGATCCCAGAATGACCACTCAACAGTACGGCGGCTATAACAAGCTGACAGGTGCATATTTTGCATTGATTGAACATACCGAAAAGAAAAAGCGAGTACGTTCTATCGAAACAGTATTGCTAATGCACAAAGCTCTGTATGAACGTGATCCGAAAGCATACTGCGAAACGATTTTGGCTCTAAAGGAGCCGAAAGTGCTAATTCCGCGAATCAAAATTGATTCTCTCGTTTC
>CAZYQB010000261.1:0-3420 GCA_964649595.1 uncultured Oscillospiraceae bacterium
GACGTGCTCGCCGTTTTATTTGACGTGCTCGCCGTTTTATTTGACGTGCTCGCCGCACGGGCCCGCCTCACGGCGATGGAAATTATATTTAGTCCCCCTGCTTTGCTCCGCAGTCCTGCAGATGATTCTCCATCACGTTGCTCAGCGCATTGCACACATGGCGGCTCATTTCTTCGCGCGCCTTGGTGCCGTCATGCTTTTCGATTGCTTCAAGGATCGCCCGATGCTCCTCTACGGAGTCCTCCGCGCGTCCCTCCGATCTCCACGATGCGCCGCGTGTCAGTCCGATATAGTAATGCATATCCTTGAGCACGCGCCGGAACATCCGGCTGCCACTCATCTCATAGATCAGCTGATGAAACTGACCATCCATCGCCTGGAGCTTCTGCATCTGTCCCCGGTCAATATAGAACTCAGTCAGCTCCACGATTTCCCGCAGCTTCTTGATGTCCTCCTCCGAAGCGCGCAGCGCGGCTCGCTCTGCAACGCTGCCCTCCAGCATCGAACGAATACGGAATATATCACAGATATCCTCCGGGCTGATGCCCAAAATCACAACGCCCTTGTTGGGGATCAGCTCCACCAGCTCCTCCAGCTCCAGTTGATGCAGCGCCTCCCGAACCGGCGTGCGGCTCACTCCGCACTGCTGCGCCAATCCCAGCTCCGTCACCGACGCACCTGCCGCCAGCTCACCGCTGAGAATCTTCGAACGAATCTGCTGGTAAACCTTTGCCGACAGACCGCCCGCGATTTTATCACTCTGTTCCTTAACCATAGTTATTTTACGCTCCCGCTTCTCCCAATGCCCTTTATTGCCCAATCTCATCAATTCAAGAACAAACATCGATAGAAACCAAACATAAGCGGCTTCCCCTCAAGAGGAAGGTCTTTTGTGGGAACCCCGTCCTTGAATCGATGATATTTTCTTGTTGTCCGCCTGCCCACCGAAAAGACGAGCTGACCGCGTTTTCGGTCAACTCGCCTCTAAATAACAGACGTTTTTACAGCGTATTGAGCGTCTCAATGATATAATCGGTAAATTCCTGAGCCGTTGCGCCGCCTGCTCTGCCGGTCATGACCAGCTTTTTCTCTTCCTGAGAGCAGATCACGATGGCGCGCATCAGCTTATCTGCCTTATCGCCGTGACCGATGTGGCTCAGCAGCATGGCTGCGGCGCGGATGACGCTGCACGGATCGGCATACTGAGCGCGACCTTCGCGAACCATGCGGGGCGCAGAGCCGTGGATGGCTTCAAACATGGCATAGCGCTTGCCCAGATTAGAACTGCCTGCGGTGCCTACGCCGCCCTGGAATTCGGCAGCCTCGTCGGTGATGATGTCGCCGTAGAGGTTGGGCAGCACGACCACCTGGAAATCGCGGCGGCGCTTCTCGTCCACCAGCTTGGCAGTCATGATGTCGATATACCACTCATCGAAGGTGATCTCCGGATATTCGGCTGCCACCTTGCGGCAGATCTCAAGGAACTTGCCGTCGGTGGTCTTGATGACATTCGCCTTGGTGACGGCGGTCACGCGAGTCTTGCCGTTCTTGCGCGCAAAGTCAAACGCAGCGCGGGCAATGCGTTCGGTGCCCTGAGTAGTGGTCACCTTGAAATCGAATGCCATATCCTCGGTGACATTTACGCCCTGACTGCCCAGTGCATACTCGCCTTCGGTATTCTCACGGAAGAAAGTCCAGTCGATACCCTGCTCCTCCACCTTGACCGGGCGCACATTTGCAAACAGGTCGAGCGCCTTGCGCATGGCTACGTTTGCGCTCTCGATGTTAGGCCACGGATCACCCTTCTGAGGCGTGGTAGTCGGACCCTTGAGGATGACGTGGCACTTCTTGATCTCTTCCAGCACGTCATCGGGGATCGCTTTCATCACGGCAACGCGGTTTTCAATGGTCAGACCCTCGATGGTGCGCAGCTCGATCTTGCCTGCCGCGATCTCATCTGCCAGCAGGTGCTCGAGCACTCTCTGCGCCTGAGAGGTAATCATCGGGCCAATGCCGTCGCCGCCGACCACACCGATGATGAGCTTATCAAGATCCTTGTAATCCACAAAATCGCCTTCGTTCTTCAGGCGCTCTACACGAGCAGCCTGCTGCTCGAGCAGTTTTTCGAAATGCTTGAGCTGTGCGTCAAATCGTCCCATTTTCATGATCTCCTTCTATATGTCGTACGCTTTATTCGCTCTATTATCACTCAAACTGCCGCGCCAAACTGTCTGAGCGCTTCCCGCAGTCTGTCTGCATCGCCCATGAATTGTAGACCGTGCATTCCGGATCGAATTGCTCCGTCCACATTGACCTGCATATCATCCACAAACAGAGTTTCTTCTGCTTTCAAGCCGAACTTTTGAAGCGCCATCTGATAAATCTCCGGCGACGGCTTCAGGCACAGATAGAACGCTGAAATGAACGTATCGTCAAAATACTCATTTCCCGGAATGTTCACCCAGTATTTCGGTTGCCGCCGACTGGCATTGGACAAAAGATAGATCCCCATTCCTGCCGCCTTGCAGTCGCGCACCAGCTCTGCCATGCCTTTGATCGGCGCAGAGAGCTGATCCCATCCGAAAATCAGCCGATGCGCAGCAGCCTGAAGATGCTGCCCAATGCGCCCGAATACGATCTTCTCCAGCTGCGTCTCGTCAATTTCGCCCTTGTCCGTCAGCTTCCATTCATTCGACCGGAAGATCTCGTGCAGCAGCTGCTCTTTGTCCTGCGCATCCGTGATGCCGATTCTCTCGATAAAGCGCTCAGGTTCATATTCGGTCAGCACGTTTCCCATATCGAAAACGATATTTTTCAGCATACTCCATCCTCCTGCCGTCATGAATGTTCATCTGAGTCCCCTAATACCGTATCACTGTGCGTTCTTGATGAAGTTGATCTTGCCGCCTGCCAGCAGCACGCCCAGCTCCTTCTCGGTCAGATCGATATCGAGCGCCACTTCGCGTCCACCGATGACGGCAGTCACCTTGCCCGCCTTGACCTGCTCGACAGCGTTTTCGATCACGATCTCATCCATTTCGGATACCGCATCGTAGTCGGCGGCATTTGCAAAAGTCAGCGGCAGAATACCGGAGTTGATGAGGTTTGCCTTGTGAATGCGGGCAAAGCTCTTTGCGATGACGCCGCGGATATTGAGCTGCAGCGGAGCCAAAGCCGCGTGCTCTCGGCTGGAGCCCTGACCGTAGTTCTCGCCGCCCACGATGAAGCCGCCGCCGTTTGCCTTGGCGCGCGCCGGAAACTCAGCGTCGCAGGGAGTCAGGCAGAAATCTGCCAGATACGGAATGTTCGATCTGAAGGGCAGCAGCTTTGCGTTAGAGGGCATAATATGATCGGTGGTGATGTTGTCGCCCACCTTGATAAGCGCCTTGCCCGATACCACTGCGCCCAGCTCGATATTGA
>CAZYQB010000262.1:0-3410 GCA_964649595.1 uncultured Oscillospiraceae bacterium
GGTAATGCTCTTCTCGATCTCAACAGGTGCCGTAAGCACGATATCTGCCAGCAGACTAACAGTTGCGCCAGCTTCAGCTTTTTCAACGGCTTCTGCCAGAGATTCATACTTGACCTCGTCAACCTGTGCAACATAGTTTGCAACAGTGACATCTGCATCCTTTTCGATATTGCCGATAAACGCCAGTGCAGAAGAACTACCGTTGTAAACACAGTCTTCAATCGTGATTTTATCTACCAAATAGTCACGAGTTCCTGCCGGATAACGGCTGTCATACTTCGGCGTTACATCATAGATTGCACCAATGAACTGACCTGCATAGCCGTTGCCGTTGTTGGTTACGATTCCGGAGGCAGAGCAATTGTTGTATACGCCGCGGTCAGCATCACCGGCGAAACCGCCGATATCTGCAGTACCGCCATCAACTGCAGTGATGTTGCCAGAAGCAGAGCAGTCGTTAAAGGTAGCGTACATACTGTTGTTGTTGGAATTGGTTGCAGAACCGACAAAACCACCGGCAGAAGCAATCTTAGTGGTAATGTCTACATTTGCAGAACAGTTATTCAGCACATGACCCATGTAGCCGAGGTCACAGTTCCAACCGAGATTTCCGAAGAAGCCGCCGGCGAAGCAGTTACTGCTGGTCACACCGGTAACATCAATCTTACCTTCGGTAGTGCAGTTGTTAGCATATTCGGTATGAGCGCCGGGCCATGCAATGAAGCCGCCAACGTCTACCAGACCGGTAGCGGTAACATCAATACCGGTTACATCACAATCCGCAAACTTGGGATTATTCCAACCGGTCTGAGTCTGCGCAGCAAAGCCGCCTACGCCACAGCCGCTGGAATCGGTGTCGCTAACAATTACCTTAAAGCCGCTAACATCACTGTTCTTATAAAGCTGACGGTTAGAAGTCAGGGAAGCAAAGCCTGCAATCAGGTCGGCACCTGCTTCTGCATTCACAGTCAGATTCTCAACGGAACAATCAGTAGTCTGTCCGCCAGCAGTATAAGTAGTAAAGCCACCAACCCATGCCAAGGTATCAGTAGTAGTAACTTCGATGTTCTTTACATGGATATCGCTAACCGCCGCATTCAGATAGCGAGCAAAACCGCCGAAACGACCGTTAGCAGGAACTGTACCCTTAATGCCGTCTAAGGTCAGGCTATTGACAGGACCGGATACCAACTGGAAGAAGCCCATTCTGCCATCATCGCGCGGGATGTAGGTCAGATTACTGATGGTGTAATCGTTACCATTGAACGTGCCGTAGAAATTGATAGGATACCACTCAGCCCATTCAACATCAATGTCCGCCATCAGTTCAACAGTAACACCGCTGAAAGGCTCTTCACCTGCAGCTACGGCCGCTATCGCAGCTGCCGCAAACTGATACAGATCAGACTTGGTGTAGATGTAGTTGCCCTCTACTACCTCGCCATTTTCATTGGTGTAATATCCAAAGGGAACAAAGTCGGTTTCCTCGCCTTCCGCTGCATTGTTGCTGGGATCGAAGTTCTCGAATGTACCGCCCATAACAATGATCTTCGCAGAGCCGTCCTTGTAGTTGGCATCGATGCAGTTCAGCAGATAAGCATAGCTGTCCTCGTAAGGATCAACGCTGAATTCGCCGCCGGTGATGGTCAGTGTACCCTTGGTAACGGAAGCTACGGTGGTAGCACCGTGGTACTTACCGGACTCGATAGTCAGGTTGCCCGCGGTGGAACCGTCCGACGCGCCCAGAATGAAGCAATAGCTTGCAGTGTCCATGCTGCCGTTTGCAACGATGACGCTTTTATTTTCCACGATACGGAATGCAGGAACAACACTCTCGGATGTAGTAACCTTCCACTCATTCAAATCCAAAGTGACGCTCTTGTCAATTACAACGGATACCGTAAGCTCAAGGTTTGCCAGCAGAGTAATGGTGTCTCCATCACTTGCTGCTTCGATTGCTGCTTCCAAAGTGCTATATCCTACTTCACCGATGGCAACAACAGGCTTATTATTGACAGTTACCGTCACATAGTCCAGTGCATCCGCATCTTCGTCGGTCATGCCTTCGATCGCGGGCTTGCCGCCATACTCGGTGGTAGCGATAACGCTTGCATTTGCGTTGATCTCAACATCAGGGCTGTTCTCGACCGTTCCGCTGCCGTTTGCACCGGAACCGATTGCGCAAGCTTCGCCGCCGTTGTCAATGGTCTTGCCGCTTACCAGAGCGCCAGCTACAGCATTAACAGTGCCGCCGGTGATATCGATATTGACGTTATCGGTCTTATAGCCGCCGCCGATACCTGCGCCGCCTTCGCCGCCGGTTGCAGTAACTTCGCCGCCGGAAATGGTAACGGAAATCTCAGGCAGTGCGGAAGCATCCGCGCCGTTGCCCAGAGAATCGGCATTGTAGCCGCCGCCGATACCTGCGCCGTATGCGCCGCCGATTGCCACAACGGTGCCGCCGGAAATGACGATCTCGGCAGATACGCCCGTATCGCCTGCACGGCTGGTACCGATAGCCGCAGAGGAAGAACCGCCCTGTGCAGTTACCTCGCTGCTGCCGCTGATGGTGATGGTGCCGCAGCTGCTCCAGAAGTTGGCGCCGATACCGGCTGCCTTGGAGCCGCCGGTTGCCTTAACGGTAGAATCAGTAATGGTGATATTTGCAATGGTGCTTGCGGTCTTGCCGCCGCCGCCGATTGCCGCGCCGCCTTCGGGGTCGCTCTTGCCATAAGAGGACTGCAGCAGAGTGCCTGCGCCGTCAGCATAGTAGCCGCCCTGTGCGGTTACGTTTGCGCCATTGATGATCTTGATTTCGCCAACGACCTTGCCGCTGCCGGAACCAATACCGCTGCCGTGTACGCCGTAGCCCTTAGCAACGACCGTTGCGCCATCGATAGTGATCGCGCCGCTGTTGCCGTTTGCATAAGTACCGCCGATACCTGCTGCACCGGAATCAGAAGCATCTCCACCGCCCTTACCGATGGCAGCCCGCTTGCCGCCCGCGATGGTTACGGAAGCGCCTTCGGCAACGTAGATACCTGCGCCGCCTCTGTCGCCGGTCAGGGTGCTGTCGCCAGTGACGTTCAAGGTAACATTGCCGCTTTCAATGCTGATCGCAGAGGCGCCCTCCGCAGCGGTGATATTCACGCCCTGCAGTTCTACAATTGCATCAGCCTTGATGGTCAGGGTGTTGGCACCGGTGTAAGCGCTGACTATATAATTGCCCGCGGTTTCAATGGTGTAACTCCCATTAGAAAGATCAATCACAGCTACAACATTGTTTGCCAAAGCTGACCAGTTGCCGGTGAACTCATCATCGCCGCTATAGACAACAACAATATCCTCGGACAGACCGTCCAGTGCGTTGGAATTTTCGATCACAGGCAGGTTATCACCAGTGATAATGA
>CAZYQB010000263.1:0-3408 GCA_964649595.1 uncultured Oscillospiraceae bacterium
CACGTCCTCGAACATACGGCACGATACAATATGAGCAGAAGTTATTGCATCCATACATGATGGTAATATATGCCTGCGATGCGCTGTTGCGTCGAATGGGGAGTCCTTCGCAGATACTGCCATCTATATTTAGCACTTCGAAAGCACGCTCTTTTTCTACAATAACGCGATACAGCAATTCGGGCAGACGATGCATATTGTGCGTACCGAATACCAGATCGATAAATGGATACATTTTGCGCAGCCGTTCACTCATTCCGGCTTCCTGCATCATACATCCGCCGACAGCAATAATCAACGACGGCTTTTTCGCCTTGAGTTCCTTGAGCCAAATGACATTGCCTAATGCTTTGTTCTCTGCATTCTCACGAACACAACAGGTGTTATACAATACCAGATCAGCATCCTCACGGGTAGACGCATTTTCAAAGCCCATCTCTTCCAGCATACCGGCGATCTTCTCAGAATCATGGGCGTTCATTTGGCATCCCAATGTAACAATATGATATTTCAATGACTGCCGAAGCGAATCATGCACGGCAGTCATATACTGTCGCTGCTGTATGAGTTCACTCTCGGAAACAACGGGTAGTTCCCTCACGATATACAACCTCTTTCTCTTTATCTATACATACTTTGGAATTTGTCTCGTTTTGGGCGGAAGCATATGCTCTGCCGACGGTTCAATGGTATATGACTGGGCAAGCGCAGCATCCACACAAACAAAAGCACGAATATTCTCCGAAGTTCCGATCATCATTAATTGCCCGGCAACACCGGCGGAGGTCTTTACGAGCCAGCATAAAGCCTCGTCCGACATCTGCGCACGAAAACGAAGTTCGTGGAGTACCTGTCTGGCAACAGTTTCATCGCTGGCAATCATGCCTGATCCCTGACAGCATGAGCATTGACGATTGAGCAGCGTGTGAATCGGCTGATGAACCTTCTTTCGAGTCATTTCCACCAACCCCAACCCCGTTAAGCCGATCAGGTTGGTTTTGGTTCGATCTCCTTTAAGAAGCTGACGCATCAATGTCAGAAGCTGAGTTTGATCTTCTTCGCACTCCATATCGATAAAATCGATGATGATGATACCGCCTATATCACGCAGCCGAAGCTGCCTCACAATCTCTCCAGCAGCTTCGCAATTGATCTTGAAAATCGTGTCGGTCAATGATTTTGAGCCAACGAATTTGCCGGTGTTTACGTCAATTACGGTCAATGCCTCCGTATGATCAATCACCAAATATCCGCCGCTTTTGAGCCACACCCGCCGGGACATCGATTTATTAAAAAGTGTATCAATTCTGTACCGATCAAACAATAGTTCTTTATCTTGATAGAGAACTATTCTTTCGCTCAACTCCGGAGAAAGCATTTCTGCAGCAGTCAACACACTGAGATATTGCTGCTTATTGTCCACATAGATCGCCCGAACTTCATCCGTAAGCATATCACGCACTGCCCGATACACTAGACTTTCATCTCTGTGAATCAACGCAGGCGATGTACTATAAGCGGCTCTTTGACGAACCGAATTCCACAAATGTACGAGATAGTCAATATCCTGTTTAAGTTCTTCACTGGAAGCACCGTTTGCAGCCGTGCGAATAATCAGTCCCATTCCAGACGGGCACAGCGATTCAGCCATCTCTCTGAGGCGGGTACGCTCTCCCTCCGCCTCAATTCGGCGCGATATGCCTATATACTCGACGGTTGGAAGCAGCACTGTCATTCGTCCCGGAAGTGTAACATGACTGGAGATGCGAGGTCCCTTTGTTCCGCCTGGCTCCTTAATGACCTGCACCATGATCTCCTGACCGATCTTGAGCATTTTCTTGATTGACTGCGCGCCCAGGCTCTTTTGCAGAGCTTCTTGATCGTCAGATCCAACAAGAATATCCCCTGCGTGCAGAAATGCGTTCTTATCCAAACCGATATTGACAAATGCAGCCTGCATTCCGGGCAGAATGTTTTCCACCCTGCCCAGATAGATGTTTCCGGCTAACTTTTCCTGTCCGTTTCGTTCAACATAATATTCAGACAACTCTCCGTCTTCCAACAGTGCCAAACGGGTCTGACCGGAATTATTTTCTATTAAAATATCCTTTATCATGGTTCAAGCCTTCATGAATTGATCGGTTCTTAGCCATTCATATCCATAAGCGGCACTACGGTACCGTTTTTTTCAGCAGTAAGCAATGCGATTCGATGCACGCGCGCTTCTACCTGTTCCACTCCGGCACGCTGAGCAAGAACATTCAGCAGTAGATCCGGCTTTACGGTTGCCTGCTCCGTAAGCATCAAACGAGCATATATGGTATGATCGTGATTACACAGCGCGGCTGTCATCTTGCGAATATCCGCAGGCTTTTCACCAGATTTCGTTTTGCGCATTGCAATAATCGATTCCTCTGCCATATAGCCGTCAATTGCCCGGACAATGGCTTCCGCACTCTCTCCAAGCAGTTCGATCTTATAATCTGCCCATATCAGCCGTGCCATCAGTGCAGGAAAACGATCCTCTACCAGGCGAGCACGATAGACGGGCATCTCTGGCGGCAAAGCGCGACTGAGCTGTTCACGAGCATGATCTTCACTTACCGCTTCGGTCAACTTTACGTCAAGCAGCTCCACATCGCTGGACCAGCCCATCGCCAGCGCCGATGCAAAGGATACCTGCGGATGAGGACTAAATCCCTGCGAGTAAGCAATCGGTAAGTCAGTACGACGCAGAGCACGCTGCATGAATCTCTGCAGATCCAGATGAGAGATATAACGCAGGCGACCGTTTTTTCCAAATTCAAAAATCATTCTCATTTTTTGCAGCACGCTCCCTCATATCGCTTCAGACCGCAGCCAACACAGCCTTTGCGGCAATCATGAGTAGTTTCGGCACGCTGTGCCTTCGCCCACTCACGCAGCAGGAAACTCTTTTCGATACCTGCATCCAGATGATCCCACGGCAAAACCTCATCCAGCTCTTTGACTCGCGTTGCATAGAAATTAGGATCGACTCCGACATCTTCGAATGCCTGCATCCAGACATCATACTTGAACTGATCGGACCATCCGTCGAAGCGGCATCCAAGCTGCCATGCGCGCTCCAGAACATCGCCCATGCGGCGATCACCCAATGCAAAGGTTGCCTCGAGGAAGCTCAGATCCGGCGCATGATATTTGAAGTCAACGCCCTTGATGCGGCTGATTGCCTGACGAATCATTTGCTGACGGCGAATGACATCCTCGCGGCTGATCTGCGGTGCCCACTGGAAAGGCGTATGAGGCTTGGGTACGAATACCGATGCGCTTACGGTTATGCGCAGCCCCGGTGCACGCTTTGCTTTGGGAATGCTGAAGTATACTTTGGGGACTTTCTCTGCCAGATCAACAATTCCCTTTGAAGCC
>CAZYQB010000264.1:0-3301 GCA_964649595.1 uncultured Oscillospiraceae bacterium
ACCAGACCCACGTCAGCGATCGATTTGAGTTCCAGCATCAGCTCTACTGCTTGAGTTTTTTCGCCGGGCTTAGCAAAATTGGGAGCTCGGCGAGTCGGTGTGGCAAAACGAGAATTTCCAAATCCGCCGTTGCCGCCACGCAGCAGTACGCGGCGCTCTTCTGCCTTAAACAGATCAAGCAGAACACGTCCGCTTTCCTTGTCGCGCACGATGGTTCCAACCGGTGCTTCAATCACCAAAGGTTCACCGCTTTTTCCTTTGCAGCGATTGGCAGAACCATCTTCACCGTTCTGTGCAGTATAATTGCGCTTAAAACGGAAGTCCATGAGCGTATGCATTCGTTCTGTCGCCACAAAAACAATATCACCGCCGCGACCACCATCGCCACCGTCAGGTCCGCCTGCCTGAACGTATTTCTCGCGATGGAAAGAAACGCAGCCATTTCCCCCATCGCCTGCTTTACAGCGGATACTGACCTTATCTACAAAAAGTCCCATTTATATTTCCTCCGTACTCTCTTTCATTTTATTGTCGTCGAGCTCTTTGCTGTATCGACATAGATCATCACATAGCGGACAACGATCACATGCCGGTTTACGCGCCGCGCAGCAACGTCGTCCATGCCAGATCAGCAAATGATGAGCGTGTGACCAGATATCTTTAGGCAGGATATCTCGAAGCTGTATTTCCACACCGGTGGGGGTATTGGCTTTCGCCAAACCGATGCGATTAGAAACGCGAAATACATGAGTATCTACCGGAATCTGGTCATCTCCAAATGCCGCAAGTAGTACCACGCCTGCGGTTTTCTGTCCGACTCCAGGCAAAGACATCAGTTCCTTGCGAGTGCAAGGAACTTGTCCGTCAAATTTCTCCACTAACGCTCGAGATGCCGCGACGATATTCTTTGCTTTATTATGATACAGACCGCAGCTTTTGATGTGCGGTTCGAGTTCTTCCGGTTCAAGCTTCGACATTGCATAGGCATCCGGATAAAGCGTGAACAGCTTCTCTGTAACCATGTTTACACGTTTATCAGTACACTGTGCAGAAAGAATCGTTGCAATCAATGTTTCAAACGGATTGGAGAAATGCAGCTCTGCTTTCGCTTCGGGATATAACTCCATCAGCGCATTCAGGATTTTTTCAACACGTATTCTTTCCACATTTTATTCCTCCTGATTTATATGCAGTATGCCTTACTATATTATAAAGGATTCTTCTGCACTCTCCAACCGCTTCTCTGTTATTTTTCAGCCACGCTTTGAAATCACGGTCAATTTAGTGCGCCCTGCCTGCTGGGAAACCGCATATAATCCGATTAAATTAGATGGGCGCAAGCGCATGAGCATATTCTGAACCGCGTACACATCCTGCAAGGCAAACTGTACCGATAGACCGCAGCCAACAGCAATATCTCTTGGTGTGCTTACAATCCGTACACTAATTCCTTCTCTGCGAAGGGCATCTTCAAACCGCATAACCTGCTGACGCGAGCGAAATGCAGCAATACCATATTCATTCATTGACCGCAGCCTCCTTGACGGCGAATAACCCCGCGCGCCGTTTAATACATTGTATGAAAGCAGAGCTTTTCAGGTGCGGAGGTGCTTAATGGATATCTATCTGGATCAGGCAGCGACCAGCCATCCGAAGCCGCCCGAGGTGCTTCAGGCGGTACAGGAGGCGATGACATCATTCAACGGCAATCCGGGTCGTTCCGGACATCGGCGCGCTTTATCGGGCGCAAGAGTGCTCGTGCAAGCACGCAGCGCCGCAGCATCACTCCTTAATGCGCCGCAGGCAGAAGCGATTGCATTTTGCTTTAACTGTACAGATGCACTCAATACCGCAATTAAAGGCAGCTTGTGCATTGGCGATCATGTAATTGCCTCGGCATTGGAGCATAACTCTGTGTTGCGCGTACTGGAGGGACTGCGTTCAAAGGGGTTGATTGACGTCACGATCGTCAAACCTGAAAAAGACGGAGTGGTTTCTCCTCAAAAAATCTCTTCCGAAATAAGAACAAATACCTCTTTGTGCATTCTGACTCATGCCTCCAATGTGACCGGAGCCATCCAGCCTGTTGCAGCAGTCGGACAAATCATGCGCACACGCGGTATTCGTTACCTGATCGATGGCGCGCAGGCAGTCGGTCATATTGCAGTGGATGTTCAAGCACTGTGCTGTGATATGTATGCCTTTCCAGGTCACAAGGGACTTCTTGCGCCACAAGGTACCGGCGGACTATACACCAGCCCTCATATTTCGTTGCGTCCCTTCCGCGAAGGCGGTACCGGTTCAAGCTCAGACAGCATAGAACAGCCTTCAGAACGTCCGGAATGCTTTGAGAGTGGCACGCTTAATCTGCCAGGAATCGCCGGTCTGCTTGCAAGCATTCCGCTTGTTTCTTATCATCTTTCAGAGAATCGTCTCCGAGAACAGGAACTAACGACAGCTTTATGGGAAGGTCTGAAGGATATGGAGAATGTTACGCTCTATACTCCGTGTGAGTCTGCAGGACGGGTCGGAGTGGTCAGCTTTAATGTTCGCGATTTTACCTCGTCAGAAATCGCAGACCGTCTGGATGCGCTCAATATTGCCGTAAGAGGCGGACTTCATTGCGCTCCCTTAGCGCATCAGTGGCTTGGAACACTACGCAGAGGAACAGTTCGTGCAAGCTTGAGTTGGCAGAATACATTTGAAGATATAGAGGCTCTGCTTCGAGCAATACATAGCTTTGCCAAAGTTTAGAGAGGAATTATGGTGTTTTCAGCAGAATCATATATACTTAAAGAGCATTATTCAAGAAAAAGGATGTAAGATACAAATGGAGCTATGGGATCTGTATGACGAACAGCGCATATTGACTGGAAAGACACTTCTTCGAGGTGAAAATATTCCTAAGGGCTGTTATCATTTGGTCGTTCATGTATGGATTCGCAATTCCAAAGGCGAATATTTAATCTCTCAGCGCAGCGCTGATCGTCCTACTTTTCCATTGATGTGGGAGTGCGTGGGCGGTTCTGCACTGCGTGGGGAAAATAGCCTATCAGCAGCCTTGCGCGAGGTCAAAGAAGAAGTTGGAATTACATTAGAGCCTCGAAACGGAACGATCATACATTCGGTCATCGGTCGAATCATCAATTCGGTTCATACGTCAGATATTCTTGACGTATGGCTCTTTCGATATGACGGCGATGTATCCTTCATAAATGCAACATCTAATGAAGTTATTCAAGTGCAATGGATAACTTTTGAACAAATTGAAGAGATGTTTAAATACCGAAAATTTGTCCAT
>CAZYQB010000265.1:0-3298 GCA_964649595.1 uncultured Oscillospiraceae bacterium
GTTCACCGTTCATGCGGTAGCCCTGTACGACGGACGGCAGCTCATTCATCTTCGGGAAGGGACCGATATTGAGCCAGCAGCGGTGATCGCCATAGGTGTCATACTGGCGCAGACCGCTGAGAGCAAGTTCCTGATTGCGCGCCTCCAGCACGCGAATACGCTCGGACTGTTCAAACTTGGGAATAAAGGGAAGCTGTACGCCGTTCATAGGGAGAGACCTCGCTTTCAGAAAATATGTAAATGGCATGAGTAAATCTGGATTTAACAATATTAGTGTACTGCAGATGCAAATGTTTGTCAACGGATGTAAGATGCCGCAGAGCGCATTGACAAAGGTGCATGAAAATGCTTTAATGAAGTTGAATTTATTGTAGACTCATACGTTTTGGCGAAAGGGGAGAAATGTATGCGTTATGAGATCAAGGGAGGTTCTTTTCCGGTCGTGACTTGTGAGCTGGAAAGCGGCGAGCAGATGATTACCGAAAAGGGATCGATGGTATGGATGACTCCGAATATGCACATGGAGACCGCAGGCGGCGGTTTGGGCAGAATGTTCTCCAAGGCGTTTTCGGGCGAGAGTATGTTTCAGAACATTTATACTGCGAAAGGACGCGGTATGATTACATTCGGTTCGAGCTTTCCCGGGCAGATTAAGGCAGTTGAAATCAGTCGCGGGAATGAAATAATTCTCCAGAAGAGTGCATTTCTGGCGGCGGAAGCGGGCGTGGAGCTGTCGGTTCATTTCAACAAGCGTCTGGGCGCAGGATTCTTCGGCGGCGAGGGTTTTATTATGCAGAAGCTTTCGGGAAACGGCGTTGCCTTTGTGGAGATAGACGGCGAACTGATCGAATATGAACTGGCAGCAGGTGAGCAGCTGGTGGTCGATACCGGCAACGTGGCAGGCTTTACATCCGGCGTGAAGATGGAAATTCAACAGGTGCCGGGGCTCAAGAACAAGCTGCTCGGTGGCGAAGGGCTGTTTAATACGCTTCTGACCGGTCCGGGCAAGGTATGGCTGCAGACCATGCCGATTTATAACATTGCCATGTCCATCCGCCCGTATATCCCGACAGGAAACTAAAGGAGGGATAACGTATGCGTCATTGCAAGCAGATGAGAATACTGCTTAGACGTGAAATGCAGCGCGTTCGAGCAGGCGAATCACAGAGTATGGATATAGAAGCCTTCGAAAGGCGATGGATCGAAGAATTTGCTGCGGATGTGTCAAGAGAGGATATTGAAAAATATGTTCTTTCCAACGATGAATTCTGCAATTATATATGGCACGTTTTCTCGTGGAAGCTGATTGAGGACGGTGCATATCTTGTCGGGGACGAGGCGCGTGAGGCGTATCTGAAGACAGACAAGGAAGGTGCAATATTTATCGAGCCGTTTGAAGCGATGAACAGCTGTCCTCTGCCGCCAGTGCTGAAAAGTTCGCGAGTGATTGATTTGGTATGTACAGAGATATACGTCACAGCGGCAGATTTTAGCTGGACATATATCAAAACTCATGAAGGCAACTGGTGCGGACCGTATTTCTATCAAAAACAATATAGAACTGCTTTGACCAAAAAACTGGATAAATGAGCAGGATGCCGAAAACCTCCCCTTCTTAGCAGGAATGATGTGCATAGAAGGGGAGGTTAACTGGTATATGGAATTTTGGAAAAAATCGATCAGGCGATCTCGTTGACCAGTGCATCCAGTTGAGCCATACTGGTGGCATTAAGTGCGCCCATAATCTTGACGGTGTTCTCAGCGAAGGTGATGTTTTTGCAGCCCTCAAGCATGGTGCGCATGACCTTCGCAGCGGTAGGCGCCCATGAGCCGTTCTCGATCAGACCGATGGTGCGGTTGCGGAAATTGCGCTCGGTGAGAGAGTGAATGAATGTCTTCATGAAGGGGAAGATATCGCCGTTGTAGGTGGTGGTGGCGAGAATGATCTTGCCGTAGCGGAATGCATTTTCAACGGCTTTCGCCATGTCGCAGCGCGCCAGATCCTGCAGGGCAACCTCAACGCCCTTTTCCTTCAGCTTTTTTGCAGCCAGCTCGGCGGCTTCCTTGGTGTGACCGTACACAGAGGTGTAGGCAATCAGCACGCCTTCGGTTTCCACACCGTAGGAGGACCAGATGTCATACAGCTTGATATACTGAACCAGATTCTCGGTCAATACCGGACCGTGCAGGGGGCAGATGACGCCGATATCAAGACCGGCAGCCTTTTTGAGTAGCGCCTGAACCTGTGCGCCATACTTGCCGACGATGCCGATATAGTAGCGGCGAGCCTCGCAAGCCCAGTCTTCTTCAATGTCCAGCGCGCCGAATTTGCCGAATGCATCGGCGGAAAACAGCACCTTCTCAGCGGAATCATAGGACAGCAGGACCTCGGGCCAGTGCACCATGGGTGCGGCAACAAAAGCGAGAGAGTGCTTGCCCAAAGGGAGCACATCGCCATCCTTGAGGATGATGCGGCGGGCGGCATAATCGGTGCCAAAGTATGCCTTCATCATGGGGAATGCCTTGGCGGAGGCCGCAATCACTGCTTCGGGATAGGCGGTCATAAATGCATCGATGCCTGCGGCGTGGTCAGGCTCCATGTGGTGGACTACCAGATAGTCAGGCTTGCGACCGTTCAGAGCTGCGGCGAGATTTCTCATCCACTCATCGGTGAAGTTCTGATCCACCGTGTCCATTACGGCGATCTTCTCGTCCATGATAACATAGGAATTGTAGGACATACCGTTGGGCACGACATACATTCCTTCGAACAGGTCTACCTTGTGATCGTTGACGCCAATATAGAGGATATCATTGGTAATGTGCATGACTGATTTCTCCTTGCTGAATTTAATATAATAGTATTCGTGTTTTTGAAGCGGCTGCTGTCGGTAGGTGGGAGTTATCGTTTCCGTTTTTAATATTATACCACAGCGGCAGGAAAGCTAAACAGAAAAAAAGCGAGTTTTAATTGTTTCATGAGGTAATTATATATTTTGGATTGTGTGAGCAGACTTATGGAGAAGAATGTGCCGAGGATTTATATAATGCAGTGAAAATTTTTAAAAGGGTATTCCATTTTATGGAGATTTTGTGTAATATAGTATCATCAATAGAAAGGGAGGACTGAATCATGCGCAAGTATCTGGCACTTATCGTTTCTCTGATTCTCCTGCTGACCGCGATGGCACCCGCCGCCGTTGCTGAAGCAGAACTCTCCGACGACGTTGTAATTCTCTACACCAACGACGTACACACCTACATCGACGGTCCTTTGAGCTACGATGTAATTGCGGCC
>CAZYQB010000266.1:0-3273 GCA_964649595.1 uncultured Oscillospiraceae bacterium
CACGATGGAAGCCATCGAAAAGAGAGCCTCGAATTTTATTGAGGATTTTATTGAAGAAGATCTGGCAAGCGGACGCACCGAAAAGGTGCATACCCGTTTCCCTCCCGAGCCGAACGGCTATCTGCACATCGGTCATGCCAAGGCGCTGTGCATCGACTTCAGCATTGCCCGCAAATACGGCGGCGAGTGCAACCTGCGATTTGACGACACCAACCCCACCAAGGAAGATACCGAGTTCGTCAACGCCATTCAGACCGATATCCGCTGGCTGGGCTATGATTGGGCAAATCTGTATTATGCTTCCGACTTCTTCGGTCGCCTGTATGAGATCGCTCAGGACATGATCCGCAAGGGCGTTGCCTATGTAGACGATCAGTCTGCTGAGGAAATGAGAAAGAACCGCGGTACTCTGACCACGCCCGGCGTCAACAGTCCGTACCGCGATCGCAGCGTAGAGGAGAACCTTGATCTGTTCCGGCGCATGAAGGAAGGCGAGTTCGCAGACGGTTCCCGCGTGCTTCGCGCCAAGATCGATATGTCCTCGCCCAACGTACTGATGCGCGACCCCACCATCTACCGCATCCTGCGCCATCATCATCACCGCACCGGCGACGAATGGTGCATCTATCCCATGTACGATTTCCAGCATCCCATTCAGGATGCTATCGAGGGCATCAGCCATTCCCTGTGCTCTCTGGAATATGAAATTCATCGCCCGCTGTATGACTGGATGGTGCAGCAGGCAGGCTTCACCGCGCATCCGCCGCGTCAGATCGAGTTTGCTCGCCTGAACATTGAAGGCACTATCATGTCCAAGCGCTATCTGCGCCGTCTGGTTGAGGAAGGCTATGTTTCCGGCTGGGATGATCCGCGTATGCCTACTCTGGTTGCTATGCGTCGCCGCGGCTATCCTGCAGAAGCAGTACGCAACTTTATCGATAAGGTAGGCGTTGCCAAGGCGGATTCCACCGTGGATCCTGCACTGTTGGAGTATTGCGTGCGCGATGCACTGGGCGATATCGCAGAGCGCGCCATGGCGGTCCTCAATCCTCTCAAGATCACCTTCTCCAACTGGGAGGAAGGCAAGATTGATACTCTTGTGATGGAGAACCATCCCGATCATCCTGAGATGGGCACTCGAGAGGTGCATTTCGGTAAGACCGTTTATGTAGAGCGCGATGACTTTATGGAAGTGCCGCCCAAGAAGTTCTTCCGCCTGGCTCCCGGTAAGGAAGTACGTCTCAAGGGTGCGTATATCATCAAGTGTGAAGAGGTCATCAAGGATGAAAGCGGCAATGTGGTTGAACTGATCTGCTCGGTAGATCTTGCCAGCAAGTCCGGCTGCGAAGGGGCAAACCGCAAGGTCAAGGGCACTCTGCACTGGGTCAGCGAGATCGATGCGCGCGAGATCGAGGTTCGCCTCTATGAGCCGCTGATGCAGAAGGCAGATGAGGAAGCCGAAAACGATGTTGAGGAGATCGACGGCGAAGAGGTGCAGACCGTGGCATCCGATTTTATCAACGATCTTAATCCCAACAGCTTGACCGTCATCCGCGCACTGGCAGAGCCTGTCATCGCAGATGCCGAGGTGGGCAGCAAGTTCCAGTTCCTGCGCATGGGCTATTTCTGCAAGGACCCCGATTCCACTGCGGAAAATCCGGTCTACAACCGCACCGTGACCCTCAAGGACACTTGGGCAAAGCAGGCGAAGAAGTAAATAAATTTTCGGCATGTGAAAAGAGCATCCCCGTCGGAGAGAACCGGCGGGGATGCTTGCACATTGTGGGTATGGGAAATTATACCTTAAAATCATTCGTTTTTGAGGGGATACTTTGACGTTACACCTCCGTCAGCCGCACGCGATAAATTTTGCAGTCGTGAGAGGGGACGGCTACCGGGAAATCATCGGTGTGAATGTCAGATTCCTCGCCGGTGAACACGTCTTTGAAGATCATGCCCATGCCGGAGGACTTGCACAGACCCATGTCGGCAAGCGGTGCATAGATGGTCATGTCCTTTTCGGTGTTGTTGAACACGCCCAGCGCATATTCGCCGCCGTCGAGATGTTTAAAGTATACGGGAATCGTCCAGCCGAGGATGCGGAAGGGCGGACGTGCTTCTTTGTCCTGATTGATGGCGATAAGATCGCGGTTGAGCAGCAGATTTCGGCTGACGTCGTTGAGCTTTCTCAAATCTGCGCCGATCATCAGCGGAGAGTTGAACATACACCACCAGCCGAAATGCTGGCGGTATTCTGCATCCGTGCAGCCGCCAAGACCCACATTGCCGTTGCCGTACATACCGACGATCAACATATCGATATCGTTGAAGCAGTTGTTGGCACTGTAGCCCAGTTTGCTCTCCTGACTGAGCGCAAGCTTTGTGAAGGATGCGTAGTTATCGGAAATATCGCCGGTGGAGCGATACATATGCGCACCTACCGAGCGCATCCATTTTTCGGATTCGTGCATACCCCAGTTGCAGGCGGAATAGAGAATGTCGCGACCGGTAGCCTTGAGCGCCATGCCCATGCGGCGATAGCAGATGTATCCGTCGGTGGAAGCGGGCTTGTGGCAGTAATCGTATTTGAGGAAGTCTACGCCCCACTGAGCAAACAGCTTTGCATCCTGATATTCATGGTCATAGCTGCCCGGATAGCCTGCACAGGTGCGTACGCCCACGCAGGAATACATTCCGAACTTGAGTCCCTTGGAGTGAACGTAGTCGGCAACTGCCTTCATGCCGTGCGGGAACTTTGCCGGATCGGGCACCAGATCGCCGTTTTCGTCGCGCTCTCTGAGCGACCAGCAGTCGTCGATGACCAGATAGCTGTAGCCTGCCTCAAGATAACCGTCTCTTGCCATGACATCTGCCATTTCGCGGATCAGCTGATCGGAGATGTTTTCGCCGAAGGTGTTCCATGAATTCCAGCCCATCGGAGGCATAGTAACCAGCATAATGATACCCCTTTCGCATATTGAATGTGTTGCAGTGAATAAAAGAGGGAATATTAAAGAAACAGCGTGCAGCCCATTAAGCGAAACTGCTGAATCTTTTCTAAGAGCAGCTCTTCGCTTACGCAGAACTCCTTTGCCAGACAGCTCAGGCATAAAAACGAAGTGCTGCCGCGGTTGATGAGCTTTTTGGTCAGCGCGATCTCGTCGTGTGTCAGCTCGCGGGCGCACTGATTGCAGGTGTCCATGTGTTTGTTCCTCCACATTGATGCTGGATTTAGTATAGCACATTGTTTTTCGGCAAGCCATAGTTTTTTCA
>CAZYQB010000267.1:0-3273 GCA_964649595.1 uncultured Oscillospiraceae bacterium
CATCGTTGACCAAAATCATTTCAAAGTCCTGACAGGTCTGCACGAGCACGCTGTCAACACATTCGCGCAGATAGGGTTCCACATTGTAGATTGGAATGATCACGGAGAATTTCATGATCTGATCCCTTCCTTATGCTTATTTTCTCTCCTTGAGCTCGACTAAAACACGCTCGAGGATCGGGAGATTAAACCGCATAGCAAACGCAAACGCAGCCTGCGTCGGCGGAAGCTTGTACCACGGGAATCGCCTGAGCACTTCAGTCAGCTCAGGGCTGGAATTGATTTTCTGCAATCTCGCATACAATTCACGCGTGGGTATGCTGCATTCCCTCGCATGCAAGACCTCCTGAATAGAGACGACGCGTGCCTGAGCCTGAATCTGCCTGTCAAGATACAGCTGATAATCCGACTCGGGGATGCTCTTAGGCATATGCTCTTTCATAAAACAGATAGACAACATACTGCGTTCAAATCGATCCTCGCGATAACCCTTAGAAAGCGACGCGCCATTGCGGCAGTAATAGAGGAACGCCCCCGGAATGCCGACCGCCCTCTCAACAAATGGTACAAAATCAAGCTGAAAAAGGATATCCTCCAGAACGACCTGCCTCTCAGATAGAAAGCGCACACCGTTCTTTTTGATGGTTTCCCTGCGGTACAGATTTTTGCAAACGGAGTAACTGTAGCGGGAGTCGTCTTTTTCAGAAGGACACGAGCCGATGAACCCCTGCGTCAGCTTCACTCGCCCCTCCTGCCCCAGAAACAGCTCCGTTTCCGCAAAGCAGTGCATAGACGTAACTTCCCCGTCTTTGGCGATGATACTTCCGCCAACCGTGTTCATGCCTGCCAAAACGAGATCCGCATCATTCTTTTTTCCCGCCTGATACATACGTTCGCACATATCAGGCGCAACATAATCATCCGAATCAAGAAACGCTATGTATTCGCCCGTTGCAATATCCATTCCGTCGTTTCTAGCCATTCCAAGACCGTTATTCTGTTTATGATATACTCGGACGCGAGCATCCCTCGCAGCATATTCATCGCACATCTGCGGACAGCGATCAGGGGATCCGTCGTCAACGAGAACAATTTCAATATCCTTGAGTGTCTGCGCAAACAAAGACTGCATACAGCGGTCAAGATACTGCTCTACATTATAAACAGGAACAACCACGGTTACCTTCGGCTGCAAAGCATTCACCTCCTGCATATCTGCGCGTAAATGGATTCAATCCGACGGCAGTAGTGATCGATCGTTATCATCTGTTCCCGCTGCGCCAGACAATTTTTGCTCATCTCTTTCCTTTTTTCAGGATCGGACATCAGCGCTCGGATGGCATCCGCCAACGCATCCGGTTCCACACGATCAACAAGCACGCCGGTAACGCCGTCCTGTGTCAACTCTGCCATGCCTCCCATGTTCATCGTAACGACAGGAATGCCCATCGCCTGCGCTTCTAAGATCGAAAGCGGGCAGTTCTCGTAACAGATCGACGGCACGACCAGCAAAGAAGCGTTAGCAATCGTGCTGATAAGTGCTTCACCCGTGAGGAAGCCCGTCAGCTGCACGTTCTCGATGCCCTCGAGGTGAACACGCTCATCGCCTGAACCCATGACAACGAACTTATACTCCGGCAGCCTTTTTGCCGCCTCCGCCAGCAGCAGAACGCCCTTCTCCATCGAAAGACGACCTGCGAAGGCGATGTAGCCGCCGTCAACACGCTCTCTTATCTCCGGCAGCTCGATATAATTGTGAATGGCTATGGTTTTCCCCGCAAAGCGCTTATCCCCCGCCAGCAGTCTGGATTCCAGAAAATGGCTGGGGCAGATAAAGCGATCTACATACGCATAGGCATTGTGCCTGCGGTAGAGCATCGCTTCAATCGTTCCCAGTATACTCTTGACCCGTGAGCCGTGAATGCACTTGTACTTGGTGCAGTTCCACTTGCTGCCTTCAACGCAGCGCTGGCACACTTTCTTTTCCTGCAGATTATACAGAAGGTGGTTAGGACAGACCATCTGGTAGTCATGTACCGTCTGCACGACAGGAATACCACGCGCATGAATAGCATCAATGATAGACGGCGTCAGCTGAAAATTGATGTTGTTCATGTGAACAACATCCGGCTTAAACGTATCGAGCACCTCACCGATCTTGTTTCGCGCTTCCAGCGAATAGAGAATACGGAAAGGATAGGTCAAACGCGAGAGCGAACCTGAATGGAAATCCATATTGCCGGTATACTGTCCGGCAGAATTGCCAACCGTGTTCCTATCGTCATACATACCGAAGTATTCTACCTCATGCCCCATCCGTGCGAGATAATCGCCGATCTTGAGCATATAGGTTTCTGCGCCGCCCCTCGGATAGAGAAACTTATTGACCATCAGGATCCTCATATTCACATTTCTCCTTTACACATACCGCCTTGAGCCGAACAGGCGGATTTCCTCATCGTGTACTTCCTTGTCAAAGTCAACACCCATTATCAGAATGTTCGTTGTCATGTAGATCAACGGATACTGAAGCGTATTGTCTGTCAAAGAAATGATGAATACATACAGCATCAGGCAGGCAGTAATCACGCCTCGCTGCATATGTCCCTTGCGCCCGAAATACCAAACGCGCAGCAGCGAAAACGATACCATCCAAGCGATATATCCAAAGAAGCCAAGTTCAATATAGTACACCAAGAAGTCATTATGAAGTGAAGTGATACCCGTACTCTGGAAGGTGCTAAAGACATCATACATCTGTCCCGTCGTAAAACCACCGTAAAACAGCATCTGCACAAAAGCACCGCCCTGACCGATGAAGGAAGGAGACACCTCATAGAACCTGCTCATGAGATTATATATCTCAGAACGACCTTTGGTATCAATACCGGCCATCGAAAGCAGATCAAACATACCGGCACGCACTGCGTAGATATAGCCCAGCAGCGCAACACAAGCCGCTGCCATAATCAGAAGTGCAAGACCAAACGCCTGCCTGTCATGCTTCGCTCTGCAAAGAGCCAGCAGCAGCCATCCGATCAGCAGTCCAACGACGATCGACACAACCGCGATTCGTTTAAGCGAAACCAGGAAGCAGAAGAATACCAGCAGGAATAGCGCCCAGAACCAGCCTTTATTCTTCGGCTTGAGCATCATGAAAAACACATATAGTCCCGTACAGAAAGCAAGCTCGTGGAATTCCGCCTGAATTATAACGGAGCCTGTGACGTTGGTAAAGCTAACGACAAGTTCAATCAGTTCCTTCATGAACAC
>CAZYQB010000268.1:0-3262 GCA_964649595.1 uncultured Oscillospiraceae bacterium
TGCATAACCGCACGCGGATCCTTAAACGCATAGCTGTTGACCTGTTGGAGTGTGTAATGGCACTCAGACCCATCCTTCTGCTGATAGACCAGATGATAGGTATTGTTGATGTTGCCCGAATGCAGTTCCTCACCGCGCAGATAGCGCCCGGAGAACTGAAATTCAGGGAGAATATGCTTAAATCGATTGTAAATCATGAAAATTACTCCTTCATAGTTTCAATTCCCGTTTTTCTCATGCACGAGCAATTACGTCCGACCACAGTCCAGTAAATAAACTCTTTTATCAGTAGCCGATGGACTTGATATAATCGCGGCTCATCTTAGCAGCCTCAAGCGGATGACGGTCGTACCACTGATCCTGCTCAACAATAAACCACTTTGCACCCGCTTCCAAACCGGCTTCGATCAGGGAAACTACATCCTGGCAGCCGTAGCCTACCGGACGGAATTCGAAGGTAGTCGCCTCGGTATCCGCTGCGCCGTCATCTTTGCCGCTGCCGTCAGTATTAATCAGTGCGTAGGGCTGCTTGCCGTCCTGCTGACCGACATAGTCCTTGAGATGGACAACCGGAGCACGACCGGCATACTTGCGGATATAAGCCGCCGGGTCATTGCCGGAGAATTTCACCCAGCAGCAATCCAGCTCAGTTTTAAGGATCTCGGGATCTACTGCATCATAGAGGAAATCCAGACCATATTCGCCGCTAAGGGGAATAAATTCGAAATCATGGTTGTGATAGAGCAGCTGGATGCCTGCCTGCTTGCACAGATAGCCGAATCGATAGATATTTCGGATGGTGATGCCGAAGCCTGCGCTGCCGGGACGATGAGCCTCGTCCAGATAAGGAATCGCGATGTATTCGCAACCGATTGCCTTGTGGAAAGCGATGGAAGCGAACATTTCCTCGGTAGTCGCGGGGATGCCGGCATGGCTGGAAATAGCCTTCAGACCGGTTTCAGCCAGCATTGCATTGATCTGATCTGCGCTGTAACCATAGAACCCGGCAAACTCAACGCCGTCATAGCCCATTTTCGCCAGTTCTTTGAGCACGCTGAGCAGATCCTTTTCAGCCTCCTCGCGTGCCGAATAAATCTGATAACCAATATAAGCCTTTTTCATTGTTTCGATGTGCCTCCTTCACGGACATTACATAAATTATAACATACCTTTCCTTTACTTTCAACCTTTTTTCGCGGACTTTCGTCATGCGCCATTTACCGCTTTGGCGCATATGCTGAAGCAGAGCAGTAAATGCTCTAAAAAATGCAGTGGAGGCAAAACAATCCAATGACTTGTTCCAGAGATTTTGCAGCGGAGTATATCAATTCGCGTCGCGGCAATAATGCAGCGTTGGCAATGAGCTATGTGCTGTGGCATGAATGGGAAGCTCTTTTTGATCCGTGTGAAGCCCTGCAGCGCGGCACCGTATTTCCGTCGCTCGAAAAACGATTTGAGCACTGCAGCTGCGGCTGCCAGCAGAAAGGAGCGTACTGACAGATGAGCAGATCGAACAGTCGCCAGCAGACGCTTGAATATGTGCAGCAGCTCGGCTTTATAACCGATGATATTCGACTTTTTCTCAATACTCACCCTGATTGCGAAGAAGCACTTTGCGCTCTGAAATATTATATCGCTGCCGAACAAAAGGCGCGTGCCGACTATGAAGCCCGATACGGCGTGCTGACGTTAGAAGGACTTCAAAACTGTGATCATTATAACTGGATCAACGGTGCATGGCCGTGGGAAGCGGAGGTATAAAAAATGTGGACGTATGAAAAGAAGCTTCAGTATCCCGTAAGAATCACCACACCCAATGCAAAACTGGCAAAAGTTATTTTGAGTCAATTCGGCGGTCCAGATGGGGAAACTGCTGCTGCCCTGCGCTATCTTTCCCAGAGATTTGCAATGCCGTACAATGAGGGCATCGCCACACTTACCGATATCGGCACCGAAGAACTCGCACATTTAGAAATGATCTGTGCAATCGTTCATCAGCTTACGCGCGATCTTACACCTGAGGAAATCAAAAAGCAGGGCTTTGCAGAATATTACGTCGATCATACGCTGGGCATATGGCCGCAGGCAGCCGGAGGCACACCTTTCTCCTCCACCTTCTTCCAATCGAAAGGTGATCCGATCACTGATCTGCACGAGGATATGGCCGCCGAGCAGAAAGCTCGTACCACCTATGATAATATTCTGCGGCTGACGGATGATCCCGATGTTCTCGATCCCATCCGTTTTCTCAGGCAGCGCGAAATCGTTCACTTTCAGCGCTTCGGTGAAACATTGCGCATTGTTCAAGATCATCTTGACAGCCGGAATTTTTATGCTTACAATCCTGCCTTTGATCGCGGCTATCAGGCGGCATTCAGTGAAACCTCCGCTAAGCAGCGCAGTCACGCTGCTTGCGGATGCAGCACCGACAATCGTTCTTCCGCATCTGACTGCGACAACTGCAACGATTATGAAACTTCCTGTACCGACCGTCGTTCCAATTCCGATTGCGGCAGTAGCTGCGAAAATCGTGAGGTCTCCTATACCGAGCGTCATTCCAATCCTGATTGCGGCAATGGTCGCGGAAATCGTGAGGCTTTTTATTCCAACCGCCGCTTTAATTCTGACAACAACTGTGCGTCTCCTTGCACCACCTATAATGGCAATACCGGAAGAGCCATCAGAAATGGCTGAACTACACTAAAACAATCTTCGGCGATTTACCGATAAAAAAGCAGTTTCCGACAGAACCGCGCTTTTTTTGCATCTGTCGGAAACTGCTTTTTAATTTACACCTTTTCCTCTTACAAGCTCAAACGCTTTTCCCAATCGAGAAAGCGTTTTTCCGGCGGCACTTCAAAGAGCATATTTTCGCCCGTCGTCGGATGTACAAATCCCAGACGGAACGCGTGCAGCAGCTGACCGCCTTCCACCGGATACGGAGATTTCTTCGGACCGTATACCGGATCGCCCAGCACCGGATGCCCCAGAGATGCCATATGCACTCTGATTTGATGCGTACGTCCGGTGGTCAGCCGCGCTTCGATCAGCGTCGCTCCTTTAAGTTCCTTCAGTATACGCCAATGCGTGTGCGCCTCGCGCCCATCGGGCACGATCGCCATTTTCTTTCGATCAGTAGGATGCCGACCAATTGCACCATGCACATTCCCTTGGGTTTCCTTGAATCGACCGATTACGATCGACAGATATGCTCGCTGCACCGTATGTTCCTTGATCTGTTCAGACAGAAAAAGATTACTTC
>CAZYQB010000269.1:0-3253 GCA_964649595.1 uncultured Oscillospiraceae bacterium
ATCGCGGCGGCGAAAGGCGCACCCGCATGAAGATCATGAAGTTTACCCGAATTGACGGCATTGCAGCAGGCGCGGTGACCGCGCTGCTGGTGCTGACGATCATCTTTTAAGAAATCACGGAGGAGATCACATGGCGGATACGCGCAGAATAAAGCTGATCGTGGAATATGACGGCACGAACTATGCCGGATGGCAGCGCCAGATCAACGCGATGAGTGTGCAGCAGCGTCTGGAAGAGTCGCTGAGCAGGCTCACCAAAACCGACGTGACCGTAATCGGCGCGAGCCGCACCGATGCGGGCGTTCATGCGTTGGGTCAGACGGTGCATTTTGACACCAAATCGCGCATACCGGCGGACAAATTCTGTTATGCGCTCAACACCATGCTGCCTGCCGACATCCGCGTGCGTGCCTCCATGCCGGCAAAAGAGGACTTCCATTCCCGATTTCAGGCAAAGAGCAAGATCTATCGATATCTCATTCACAATGATCGCCATGCCAGTGCGATCTGGCGCAACACGCGCGCTCATGTGATGTATGATCTGGATGTAGACAAGATGAACCGCGAGGTTCAAAGCATGATCGGCACGCATGACTTTGCGCCCTTTGCCGCCAGTGGCTCGATCGTTAAGGACACTGTGCGTACGATTTACGATGCGCGCGTGGTGAGAAATGGCAAATGCGTGATGCTGCTGGTGCATGGCAACGGATTTCTCTATAACATGGTGCGCATACTTGCCGGAACACTCATTTCGGTGGGCACGGGTAAGCTTACAGAAGGCGCAATTGCACGCGCCCTGTCGAGCATGAGCCGACTTGATCTGGGCGTGACCGCCCCGGCACACGGTCTTACGCTGATGCGCGTGTTTTATGAGAATGACGAGCATGAAGCGCGGGAATACTTCGAATATCTGGCAAAGAATGCACCGTGCGGTGCGTAGCGATATAGAACCCATATTACCCCGAAAGGAATCATAAATGAAAGGAAAAAGCAAGAAACCCAATAAAAAGAACTTTGCGATTGAGGCAAAGGGAAGCAGAAAAAAGGAGATCCGCCGCGAAGCGGAACTGCGAGGGGAAGATGCGTTGTTTGCGGCGTCTGTCGAAGCAAACTTGCCTGCTGAGGTGGACATTCAGCTCGAAAAGAAGATCGTGGCTTTTCTGCACGATGCCGAAAAGCCGCAGACCATGCTGGAACTGATCTCGCAGATAGACGAGGCTGCTGAGGCAATCAGCTATGCGCTGCTGCGAATGACGCGTGACGGAAAGCTTATCATCAGCAAGAAGGGCAAGTATGCGCTGCCCGAAACAGTGGGATTGATTGCGGCGCGTGCGCTGATCCTCAGAAGCGGCGTGCCCATCGCAAAGCCCCTTGACGGCAGCGAGGAGATGCGCATCGACCGCCATGGTGATCTGCGCGCCATGAACGGCGATCTGATCCTGGTCAGGCGCCACAAGCGCGGCAGATACGATATGCACGAGAAGTGTGAGCTGATCGCCGTGACCGAAAGAGCGCATCCTACCTTTACGGCGGTGCTGAATATGGCGCAGCGCAAGATCGAACAGCCGCCTATCCCTGTGAAGAAGGGTCGCCGCACAAAAATGGTATATCAGGAGCCTGAGATCATCAAAGTGCTTTCGGCAGAGCCGTTTGATATGCGCATACTGTGCAATATCGATGTGGAAGGCGACCTAAAAGGCGCGCAGTTGGGGGATGCGGTGGTGCTGCGAGTGATCGAGTACCCCCGTCACAAGGTACCCATGCGCGCGGTGGTCGATCAGGTGCTGGGCGCAGGCTGGGATGTGCGCGTGCAGATGAAGGCACTGATCGAGAGCCATGGATTGAGAAGCGAATTTCCAGAGGATGTGCTCTCTCAGGCGAATACGCTGGGCGATGAAGTGGCGCAGGATGACCTGTTCGGGCGCAAGGATGCCCGTGACGTGACGCTGTTTACCATCGATGGCGCGGATGCAAAGGATTTCGATGATGCCGTATCGCTTGAAAAACTTGAGGGCGGCGCATGGAGACTGGGTGTTCACATTGCGGATGTGTCGCATTATGTGCGCGAGGGCAGCCCGATCGATAAAGAGGCGCTCAGGCGCGGCACATCAGTCTATCTGCCCGGTATGGTGCTGCCTATGCTGCCCGAAGCGCTGAGTAACTGTTTGTGCTCGCTCATGCCCGATGTGGATCGGCTGGCGCTCTCGCTGTGGATGGATATCGAAGGTGGTGAGGTGATCGATGCGCATTTGGAGCGCACGGTCATCCACTCCGCTGCGCGGCTTACCTACGATCAGGTCAATTTGATGCTTGATGGAAAGGAAAACGATATTCCCCGGTCGCTTCATGAAACGCTTAAAAATATGCTGTCGCTCAGCCATGTGCTCAGAGAAAAGCGTCATAACCGCGGCAGCATCGACTTTGACATGGCGGAGCCGCAGTTCACGCTGGATGAAAACGGTATGCCCGTGGATGTGCGCGCCCGTGTGCGCGGCGAAGCGGAACGGCTGATCGAGGACTTTATGCTTATCGCCAACGAAACGGTGGCTCAGATGACGCGCACGCGCCGTCTGCCGGTGCTCTACCGCGTGCATGAAGCGCCCGATCCTGAAAGGCTGCATTCGCTGGAACTGTTTTTAAACAACATGAATCATCCCTTCCGCATCGGAATCGATCCGCAGCCGATCGTGATTCAGAAACTGCTTGAGGAAACTGCCGACACGCCGGAGGCGGATGTCATCAAGCAAATGACGCTTCGATCACTCAAGCGCGCCTGTTATTCGGAGAATCCCAGCGGACATTACGGTCTGGCGGCAAAAGATTACTGCCATTTCACTTCGCCCATTCGCCGCTATCCTGATTTGCTGGTGCATCGCCAGCTTTGCCGGATGCTGACCGGGCAGGCGGACGATGCGCGCGCCCGCGCCAAGGATATGCCCGAGCTTGCTGCGCAATGCTCTGGGTGCGAGTTCAGCGCGACTGCCGCCGAGCGCGACGGCGACGACCTGATCCGTGCCCATTACATGAAGAATCATGTGGGCGAGGAATTTGAAGGCGTTGTTTCGGGCGTTACCACATGGGGATGCTATGTCACTCTGCCCAACACCGTGGAGGGACTGGTACACGTCAAATCTCTGGATGATTATTACGAGTTCGACGAGGTTCATCAGATTCTGCGCGCCGAGCACTCGCGCCATACGCTCAAATTGGGCGACAAGGTGCGCGTGAAGCTGGAAGCGGTCAATGTGATGGC
>CAZYQB010000270.1:0-3252 GCA_964649595.1 uncultured Oscillospiraceae bacterium
ACCAAATCCCAGCGTAGAGATCAGTGCAACGATCAGGAATGACCACTGCGTCGTACCAATGCACATGATGATCGGAACAATCACCATCGGGATTGCAAAAATGATACCGCCCATCGTGGGAGTACCCTGCTTGGACTTGTGCGATTCAGGTCCAAGATCGTAGATCGTCTGACCGAACTTCATTTTCTTGAGCCACGGAATAACCACCGGTCCGAGCACAATGGCGATAGCAAACGACAGCACGACCGTCCAGATAAGTTTCTGCAGCATCTTGTGTTCCCCCTCAAACAGATTTCTTCATTGGATTACGCGCCCAACTGCGCGCTTTGAAAATATATGCATCATCGAAAAGCGAACGCTCCCTTCACTTTTCGCTTTTGCCCCGTGTATCATCAGAATCAATGCCTGCATTTTTTCATCAGATCTCTTCCAAAAGCTCCTGAACAACAATTTTTTCATCGAACGGATACTTGACGCCTTTGATCTCCTGATAGGTTTCATGCCCCTTGCCTGCCAGTACGATCGTATCTCCGCTTTCGGCAATGTTCAGCGCATAGCGAATGGCTTCACGACGGTTCTCGATCACCGTATATTCGCCCCTAGTCTGTCGAATGCCGTCTTCAATCGCCTTCAGTATAACATTCGGATCTTCGCTGCGCGGATTATCACTGGTCAGAATGCAGTAGTCAGCCAGTCTGCCGCCGATTTCACCCATGACCGGGCGCTTTTCATGATCGCGATCACCGCCGCATCCAAACAGTGCAATTACGCGCTTCTTTGCCGTTTCACGAACGGTTTTAAGCACATTTTCCAGTGCATCTGGCGAATGAGCATAGTCGAGTATGACGCGATAATCTGTTCCGATATCCAGCGTTTCCACGCGCCCCGGAACATTCTTTACCCGTGATAGACCTTCACGGATAGCAGAAGGCGTTACTCCTACCGCATCACACAAAATCGCGGCAGTCATGGCATTGTAAACATTGAACAGACCGGTCATATAAATATCGATTTCAACCTGAAAACGGCGATTGAACGTAAGCGTAAAAGAGGTGCTGCGCTCCTCGCGCTCAATATTTCTGCCGAACACCTCTGCATTCCGGCAAATGCCAAACGCCTGATTCGGAATGGCGATTTTTTCCATCGTTTCTGCCACAAGAACGTCATCCTTGTTATATACCGCATAGTCACACATATCCGGCGTAAACAGGCGCATCTTTGCAGCACGATAGTTTTCCATATCACCAAACATATCAAAATGATCCTGAGAAAGATTGGTAAACGCTGCTACAGTAAAACGCATACCCGCCAGCTTTCTCAGCTCCATCGCATGAGCAGAAACCTCCATTACCACAAACTTCACGCCCGCGTCCGCCATCTGACGCAGCAATGCCTGAAAATCAATCGGATCGGGTGTGGTCAGTTTGGTCGGGATCTGCGTTTCTCCGATCATGGAACCTACCGTGCCGATCATGCCCACCTTATGACCGGCTGTTTCTAAGATCGACTTGACCATATAGCTGGTCGTTGTCTTTCCTTTGGTTCCAGTAATGCCGATGAGCTTCAGCTCCTTGGCTGGATTTTCATAAAATGCCGCCGCCATCAGCGACATTGCTTCACGCACATCCTTTACCAGTACCTGTGGACAGGGAATATCCAGTTCACGCTCTACAACCAGCGCTGCCGCACCAGCTTCGTATGCCTTGGGTGCAAAACTGTGTGCATCAACCTTCAAACCGGGAATACAGAAAAACATTGCTCCGTTTTCAACCTTGCGGGAATCCGTACATAGGGAAGTAATCTCTACTGCGTCAAGATTTACATTTTTTCCAACCAGTTTGAATTCTTCGTTCATATTGCCAACGACATTCATCAGTTTCATTATAAAATCCTCCCGTATTCCACAATCCTCTATTTATTCGGCTCCAGACGGTGCTTCAAACACCACTGTCACTGTAGAAGTCGGTGACAGCAACTCCCCCGCTTCGGGTGTCTGTTTTACCGCAACTCCGCTTCCGCTGATTCTCATGTTCAATCCATAGGATGTAAGTAATCGATTTGCCGCCGATATGGACAATCCGGAAACATCCGGCACTTCTATAAATGCAGCGGCGTCTGCAGAGACAGCCCCTTCTGCATATAACATGACAATCGATTTTTCGTTCATTTTTGCACCAGGTAAAGGCAGCTGGTCAATAACAACTGCGCCTGAAGTATTGAGCATATACTGAAGCCCCGCTTCCTTGAGCACTGCTGCCGCTTCTTTTATGCTCATGCCGACGACATCCGGCACGGATACCTCACGCAGTTTTTCCTGCGTGTTGCTCTGCTTCGCAACACCTAAATAGTTTAATGTTTTTTCCAGAATATCTCTTGCAAACGGAGCTGCCGTCACCGAGCCGAAATCCGATGCTTTATCCGCTTCGTCCACAATGACCAGCACCGCAATCTGTGGATCATCAATCGGTGCGAAACCGATAAAAGATCCAATGTGCGTCTCACTGGAGACAACGCCATTTTTATACACCTGCGCCGTACCGGTCTTGCCGCCAATACGATATCCTTCAATATAGGCGTTTCGACCACCACCGTCGGATACTACTTTTTCCAGCAGCTGACGCATTGTCGCAGAGGTTTCTTCCGAAATCGGATTTCCTACCACAACAGGCGTACCTTGTTCAATAATCTCCCCGTCCTGCGATACGATCTCCTTAACTACATATGGCTGCATCAGTTTTCCGCCATTGACTGCCGCACAGCAGGCTGTAATCAACTGAATCGGCGTCAGGGCAATGGACTGCCCAAAGCCGATGCGAGCCAGATCGACCTTCTTCACGCTGCTTTGAGAAATCATAATGCCGCTTGCTTCGCCAGAAATATCAACTCCGGTTTTGCTGCCTATCCCAAACTTATGAAGATAATCATAAAATCGCTCCGTACCGATCCTAAGTCCCAATTCGACAAATACCGGATTGCAGGAATTACACAATGCCTGAGCCATCGTTTCCGCACCATGCGGATTACCCCAGCAGCGAATCCGACTGCCGTCTACTGTCGTAGCGCCCGAACAGTAAAATCCTTCGCTGACATTTGTTACGCCGCAATCCAGCGCGATCGCAGTAGTGAGTATCTTAAATGTGGAACCGGGTTCATATGCGTCCGTAATGAGGCGATTACGCATCAGCTCTGTCAGTGTCGCCACATCATTTCTCGGCGGATCATTGGGATCATAGTCCGGCTTGGTACACATCG
>CAZYQB010000271.1:0-3246 GCA_964649595.1 uncultured Oscillospiraceae bacterium
GATCCTTGCCGGAGAAGGCGCCGCCGCCGTGATGACCATAGCCGCCGTAGGTGTCAACGATGATCTTGCGTCCGGTAAGTCCCGTATCGCCCTGAGGACCGCCGATGACGAAGCGACCGGTGGGATTTACGAGGAATCGGGTATTGTCGTCGAGCAGCTCGGCAGGGATCGCTTCACGGATGACTTTTTCGATCATATCCTTTTCGATCTGCTCATGAGTGACATCGGGAGCGTGCTGGGTGGACAGAACAACAGTGTCCACGCGAACAGGTGTGCCATCCTCATATTCAACGGTAACCTGAGCTTTGCCGTCGGGACGCAAATAGCCCAGCGTGCCGTTTTTGCGGACTTCTGCCAGACGGCGGGTGACGCGGTGCGCCAGAGCGATCGCCATGGGCATATACTCGGGCGTCTCGTCGCAGGCATAGCCGAACATCATGCCTTGATCGCCGGCACCGATGTCGTGTGCGTCTTCTGCGCGACCTTCCAGAGCGTTGTTTACGCCCATTGCGATGTCGCCGGACTGCTCATCGATTGCCAGCATGACGGCGCAGGACTGAGCGTCAAAGCCGTACTTGGCGCGATCATAGCCGATCTCGATGACCTTCTGACGGGCGATCTTGTCGATAGCTATATTGCAGTTGGCGGTGATCTCGCCCATGACCATGATAAGACCGGTGGTGGTACAGCATTCGCAGGCTACATGAGCATAGGGATCCTTGGCGAGGATAGCATCGAGGACTGCATCGGAGATCTGGTCGCAGATTTTATCCGGATGTCCTTCGGTAACGGATTCGGAGGTGAACAGAGTTCTCATAAAGTATTTCTCCTTTCGGTGCGAGTGATTCTCAAAGAAGAATCGGTAAATAAAGAAATGCGGTCTCGCGCAGACGAGACCGCATGGCAAAAGCATCATGCGCCTCATCTTCCAGCAGTCTGCGCTGCTGCGGGATTTGGCACCACTGTCGCTACACGACCGGTTGCCGGGTTTCATCGGGCCCGTTCCCTCGACCACTCTTGATAAGGCATATCAACGACTTACAGTATAACGCAGCAAAAGCGCTGCGTCAACAGGATAAAAAACACTTTACACTCCGTTCGTCAGTTTGAGCAATTTCCTCAGATCCCCAGAAACTCGAACAGTGCGGCGAAGGAATCGATGCACTGCACATTCTCCACAGAATCGTATCGATGCTCAGGATCAAACAGGCAGATGTTTATTTGTGCATCGAGCGCGGCAGCAATATCAGCATCGCTGTCGCACAGCAGAAGCAGATCGGATGGGGCAGCATGATGTGCCGCGGCAAAATCCTTAACGGCATCCACCGAAGGCAGAGTACCCATAAACAGATCATCAATACTCAATGGTTCCAGGATATGTTCGGATACAGTCGGTTCACATTGACCGCAGAAAAAATTTAAATATCCTGCGCCGCAGGCAGCATTGTGCAGCAATTCGGACATCATGACCGGATACGTTTTAAATGTCTTATCCATTGCCCAGATTAAATGGGTGCATTTCATAGCGAATACCTTCTTTCAGTAAAAATTCAGCTTTGCAATGTGAATGGCGAGAGCATCAGATGCTGAGCAGTGTTCTCAGTTCTTCCACCGAATTGACGCGCAGCTCATTCTCGAAATCATCATAGAAGTGCTCCGGATCGAACAGGCAGCCTGCGATCCCTGCATTTCGCGCAGAGAGAACGTCGATGCCGCGATCGCCCAGCATAATAGACGCGGAAGGCTCAAGCTGATGCTTTGACAGAATGTGCTTCAGCGCATCCGGCACGGGTTTTGCAGGAAAGCCGTCCAACTCGGTTACGAAGCCCGAAAACAGCTCGTATACATCGTGACGCCTGAGCGCTGAAAGCGCACTGTGATCGCGGTGAGTGTAGAGAAAGTGCTGATATCCGGCATCATATGCGTCGCGCAGCAGGGAGCACATTCCTGCGTAGGGAATGATGGTATCATCCGGCATGGCGTGTTCGTGCAACTGATAGCGGTCGAATATGCTCTGGTGATTCAGATTATATTCCGAAGCGTACAGCTTTGCAGCGCCGCCGACTCGCTTTTTGATGCGTGACATGATCTCATCATAAGGTGCATCAATGCCGTGATCTTTCAGTGCCTTCTGAAATGCAATTGTCATGCGTGGATAGGTGTTAAAGAGCATCCCGTCAAAATCCCAGATCAGATTGGTGTATTTCAAAGGAAAACTTCCTTTCGATATGAGTTTAGGAGCTTATGCGATTTCCAACGCGATTTCCATCATCTTGGTGAATGTGTTCTGTCTCGCCTGAGCATCCAAACCTTCGCCGGTGAATGGATTGTCGGAGATGGTCAGCAAAGAAAGTGCGTTCTTTCCGGCACGGGCAGCGTTGAGATAGAGTGCGGCGGCTTCCATCTCCACTGCCAGCACGCCTAGCTTCTGAAGTTTGCCCAGAGGCAGCGATTCGTCATAGAAGATGTCAGAGGAATAGACGGCACCTACGACTGGAACCTGACCGAGCTTTCTTCCGGCTTCTACTGCACGAGAGAGCAGATCATACGATGCGCAGGGGGCAAGATTTCCGTCGAAGCCAAACTGACGCCCAAAATTCGAATTGGTGTATGCGCTCATGCCTGCCACGATGTCACGCACTTTTAGGGAAGGAGAGATCATGCCTGCAGAGCCGACACGAATGATGTTCTCTACGTCATAGTAGTTGAACAGCTCGTAGGAATAAATGCCGATAGAGGGTATACCCATGCCCGAGGCCATGACCGAAACGCGCTTGCCATGGTAGAAGCCGGTGTAGCCCTGTACGCCGCGCACATTGTTGACCAGTACCGCGTCCGTCAGATAGGTTTCCGCGATGAACTTGGAACGAAGAGGATCGCCGGGCATCAGCACAGTGCGTGCGAAATCGCCTTCCTTGGCGTTGATGTGGGGCGTGGGGATATTCTTGCTGCTCATGGTTTTGCCTCCCATTCATAGTCGTTTCTCATTTATTGTACAATGGATTTCACGTTTTGTCACGCATTCTTTTGCATAAAACCGTTTTATGGATTCTTTCGAAAAGGAAATTTATATAAGGGGTAAAATGTGCTTTAATTGTCGAAATGGCGATTGACAAAACCGCAGTCGCGGTAGTATACTTTAACGGTGATCCGCACGGAATGGGTTCTTACAAAACGCATTGCGTACCCATATTCGGCGAGACTTTATAAGGAGGTGCAACACTCATGTACGCAATCATTAAGACC
>CAZYQB010000272.1:0-3227 GCA_964649595.1 uncultured Oscillospiraceae bacterium
TTACATGAGGCTTGGTACGTTCGAACTTTGCCTTTGCCATGAGTCGTTTCCCTCCTCTAAATTGCAATTAAATAGTGTCAGCCTTTGGGCTGTATACTTAAACGATCCCTTACCGATCTTTTCAGATCGGTAAGTCCGGATCAGAAGTTATTTTTTATGAGCTTACGCCTTGATGCCCAGAACCTTGTTTGCAATGCTCTTGGGCACTTCTTCGTAGTGCTCAAACTGCATGGAATAGTTGCCGCGACCCTGAGTCTTGGAGCGCAGGGCGGTAGCATAACCGAACATCTCGCTCAGCGGTACGATGCCGTGGATGGACTGCAGACCCGCATGGGCATCCATACCCTCTACGCGACCGCGACGACCGTTCAGGTCACCGATAACGTCGCCCATGTACTCCTCGGGAACAACCACTTCGACCTTCATCATCGGCTCGAGCAGTGCGCAGTCAGCCTTCTTGAGGGCTTCCTTCAGTGCCATGGAGCCGGCGATCTTGAACGCCATTTCAGAAGAGTCAACATCGTGGTAAGAACCGTCGTACAGAGAGACCTTAAAGTCAACCAGCTCGTAGCCGCCCAGCATACCGTTCTTGGCAGCTTCCTGAATACCGTTATCGATGGGAGCAATGAATTCCTTGGGAATAACACCGCCAACGATATTGTTCTCGAACAGGTAGCCTTCGCCGGGCTCGCGGGGAGAAATTTCGATCCAGCAGTGACCATACTGACCATGACCGCCGGTCTGACGCTTGAACAGACCTTCCGCCTTGGCAGTCTTGCGGATGCACTCTCTGTAGGCAACCTGAGGTGCGCCAACAGTAGCTTCTACCTTGAACTCACGCAGCAGGCGGTCTACGATGATTTCCAGATGCAGTTCGCCCATGCCGGCGATGATGGTCTGACCAGTCTGCTCGTCGGTATAGGTCTTGAAGGTCGGATCCTCTTCAGCCAGACGCTGCAGAGCGATGCCCATTTTGTCCTGACCGGCCTTCGTCTTAGGCTCAATGGCAACCTGGATAACGGGATCCGGGAATACCATGGACTCGAGGATAACGGAGTGCTTTTCGTCGCACAGGGTATCACCGGTGGTGGTATCCTTGAAGCCGACGATACCGACGATGTCGCCGGCGCGTACTTCGGTAACCTCTTCACGATGGTTGGCGTGCATACGCAGGATACGACCTACGCGCTCGCGCTTGCCCTTCGTGGAATTGTAAACATAGCTGCCTGCGTGCAGAACGCCGGAGTAAACGCGCATGAAAGCGAGCTTGCCGACGAACGGGTCAGCCATGATCTTGAATGCCAGTGCAGAGAAAGGTGCATCATCGGAAGATTCACGAGACACTTCCTTCTCGGTGTGCTTGTCAATGCCGGTGATTGCCGGAACATCGATCGGAGAGGGCAGGTATTCAACGATAGCATCCAGCAGCGGCTGAACACCCTTGTTGCGATAGGAAGTACCGCACAGAACGGGAGTCATTTCGCCGGCGATGGTCGCCTTGCGGATAGCGCCCTTGATCTCCTCAACGGTAAGTTCTTCACCTTCAAAGAACTTCTCCATCAGTTCCTCGTCCATTTCGGCAACGGCTTCGATCAGCTCATTGTGATACTGTTCTGCTTCCTCTGCCAGATAAGCGGGGATGGTGGATTCATCCATGCAGGTGCCCTTATCGTCGGTGTAAATGTAGGCCTTCATGGTCACCAGATCAATCAGACCCTGGAAAGTGGCTTCAGAACCGATGGGCAGCTGGATCGGTATTGCATTTGCGCCCAGACGGTCACGCATCATTTCAACAACGCGCTGGAAGTCTGCACCGGTGATGTCCATCTTGTTGATGTAAGCCAGACGGGGTACGCCATACTTGGTTGCCTGATGCCAAACAGTCTCGGACTGAGGCTCAACGCCGCCCTTGGCGCAGAATACGGCTACCGCACCATCCAGTACTCTCAGAGAACGCTCAACTTCAACGGTGAAATCGACGTGACCAGGAGTATCGATGATATTGATCTGGTTGTTCTTCCATTCACAGGTCGTAGCAGCCGAGGTGATCGTAATGCCGCGCTCCTGTTCCTGCTCCATCCAGTCCATGGTGGCAGAGCCTTCGTGAGTTTCTCCCAGACGATGAACGCGTCCCGTGTAGAACAGAATGCGCTCCGTGGTCGTAGTCTTTCCGGCGTCAATGTGAGCCATAATACCGATATTCCGAACATGGTCAAGCGGATGAGATCTCGCCACTGTAGTCATCCTCCTTTCAAATACTTTCCGGCACGGTGATTTTGCCGGAACTGTTCATAACTTGTATGATACCCATTATAATGGATGATATTCCCTTGAGTTTCCCGACCATATCCCCGTATTTTGTCTGCAAAATATGGAAATATGATCTGAGAAGCTCTCGAATGTGTTTATAATCAGTTTCGCTTTGGATATTACCAGCGGTAGTGTGCGAAAGCCTTGTTCGCTTCTGCCGTCTTGTGCATATCCTCGCGGCGCTTTACAGCGTTACCCATGTTGTTGGAAGCATCCAGGATCTCAGCAGCCAGACGCTCGCACATGGTGCGCTCGCCGCGCTTGCGAGCGAACATGACCAGCCAGCGCAGAGCCAGGGTCTGACGACGCTCGGGACGGACTTCCATAGGAACCTGATAGGTAGCACCGCCGACGCGGCGTGCCTTACACTCGAGAGAAGGCATGATGTTTGCCAGAGCAGCATTGAACACTTCCATAGCGTCCTTGCCGGACTTCTCTGCAACTGCTGCCAGAGCTTCGTAGCAAACGGACTGCGCAACACCGCGCTTGCCGTCGTACATGATCTGGTTGATCAGCTTGGTGATAACAACGTTATTATATACCGGATCCGGAAGCACTTCGCGCTTCGGGATAAATCCACGACGAGGCATGGTTGTACCCTCCTTATTACTTGGCGTTTCTGCTTACAAAAAATCGATAAAAGACCGCTTCAAAGCATTTGGCGCTGCTTTGAAATACCATTTTCAAGTGATCCCGCACTTGAGTCCGACGTCCCTCAGACCGCCGCGCGTTCACACAGTAAAAGCGGCTGATCCTTTATTACTTCTTGGGACGCTTTGCGCCGTAGAGAGAACGCCCCTGCATACGCTTTGCAACACCGGCAGCATCCAGAGCGCCGCGGATGATGTGATAGCGAGTACCAGGCAGGTCACGAACCTTACCGCCGCGAATCAGAACAACAGAGTGCTCCTGCAGGT
>CAZYQB010000273.1:0-3225 GCA_964649595.1 uncultured Oscillospiraceae bacterium
CGCCCACCAGGCGGAACATCAGTGCGGTATGAGTGGCATTGCCATATGCATCGAAGAAGGAAACGATATCCTCGGGCAATTCGGGATCGATGGCAATGACATTGCGAGCAGGAATGCAGACATACTCGGCAAACGCGCCGTCACGGTCTACGCCTACACCTACATGATGGTTGCACCACTGGATATTGCCGGAATGGCAGTTGCGGCAGTGACCGCAGGTGATGTGACCTTCGCCGCTGACGCGCTGACCGACATACAGACCAGTCACGCCGTCGCCCAACTCGGCGATTTCGCCGACGTACTCATGACCGATGACCTGCGGCGGCTTAACGTGCTGCTGTGCCCAGGAATTCCACTTATAGATATGAACGTCGGAACCGCAGATAGCAGTCTTGTGAATCTTAATCAGGACCTCGCCTGCCGCGGGCTTGGGAACCGGAACTTGGCGCAACTCCAGACCTTCGCCGGCAATCGGCTTTACGATGGCATTCATCATTCTGTCCATAATAAAATCTCCCTTTTGTCGCTGGTATGTGTTCGCGAATTATACCGCGTATACTTTATCACATATTATTTTACGTCACATCAAGCAGAATGTCAACGAATTGTCCTTTGTGCACGAAGAATTGACATTTCTCTCCACGCCTTCAGCGCTCCGAATCCTCTATGCTCACGCGTATCACCGCTGAATCAGCTTTTTCCTTCACCTGCGCATTCTGCTCCCATTCAATCCCGTATTCCTCTTGCAGTGACTTTTCAAGCTCCTGCTGCGAATCGTAGACCTCCATCGCCTTAGGAATCCATTCCGCCTGCAAGTCATCATATTCTTCGATCAATACAAGAATCAGCTTTTTCTGCATATAGCTGACTGCTCGCTTTCCGTGTTCCAAATCCATCCATATGTCTCTGTATGGCTGATAAATGACAGTATTATCCACAAAACCAAGTCGATCGTACCTCTTTTGAATCAGCATCGTACGCATCCTGAAAAGCCGTGCTGCACCAATAACAAAAATAAAGTACATCACGGAGAAAAATAGTTCTGCCACGATGAATATAAAAAAGATCGTCTTGTCTGTCTGAGTAAACTCCTCCGCCTCACGCATACCGGTAAGATATGCCGTAAAAAAGATCGCTCCAAACATCAGCACAACGCACGTCACGGCAAGCCATATGCAGTTTATAGCCCTTTTCGGTGTTGGAAATTTTTGATTCACTTTTTTGCCCCTCTCATTTCGCACTTGTACAATAATACCATCATGATATATGCGAAGGCAGATTCTGTCAAGGGAGCAATGCGCAACAAAAAACGGCTGTCCGTCAAAAGCATCTCGAACAGTCCGCAATCTTATATTCATTTCATCAGATATCGTAGATCATTAAAACTTCCAAAAACTAAAGCTTCCAAAACTGAACTGACCCCTGATTGCTTCATTTCGCGATCATCGTCTTTCTTCACAAACTCCGATCATCCGCAATCAGGGGTCAGTTCTGGAACTCCTTGGTATCTAACATCATTTTTTGTACCTCACTTTCTACAGATTTGCCTTCTCAACTCCTTCAGAATATTCTTCAGCCTTATTTGAATATGATTCTTCTAAATCTGCCGATCATCAACTACTGCTATATTTCATCGGTTTCTGACAGCACCTTCATCAGCTTATTCCTTGTACGACTCCTGCTCATGCTCTTTGCCCAGTATTCACTTAATCGTACGCCATACTTAAAAGCATTTCTTCTGATGCGCCCCTCATCGATCAATGGAGATGATCTTCTAACTTTGTGAATCCCTATTTCAAATCTGACTTTCAAGAACCTCTTTAAGAGCTTAGAATCTCAACTGTGGGATTGTATTACCTGTTCACTGGTATCACCCTTCCTGTTTGCTGATTACATTATAGTATAAAACCACCAATTTTTCAAGAGCGCGATTTACACAAAGTTTCAAATGTAAAAACTGTGCAATCTACAGATTCTTAACTACACCCATTGACTTGTAACCTATTTTCTGATATAGTTAAAATGTTGGGCTATATTTTGCAGCCCATATTTTCTTTTTTTATTCTCCGTCCAAATTCAATGATTTTTCAAATCTTAGTACGACCATTCCACGGCGATTGATGCTCTGTCCCGTGCAGACGCATATATAAACCCTCGTTTTCTTGCATATTCCAGTGCCGCACGCTCTGCTTCAAACGCAAATCCTCTGCACCTGAAACTTCTCTTAATTTCCGGTCCGCAGCTGATTTCCGTATCAGACTGTGCGTACAGATTCATAAAACCGATGCACACGCCTTCTTTTTCTGCGATCAGAAATTTGAAATATCTTCCCTTATGTATTCCTTCGACGGAGTCACGGATCATCTGATTTTTTTCTTCGGAAGATGCTTCTGCATAGCTACAGTCCGTAAGCAGATCTATATCACCGTATTCTTAATATGAAAAGGTCGTATATTGTCAAAATCCCTCTTGCTTTTCCACAAAATGTATACTATAATAGCCATGCAAGATAGAGGTGCGGCATTTATCAGTAGCCCGAGTACGATGCGGAAACATCCGGGTGAAAGGAAATGCTGCCGAAATCCGCCGTTGTTTTTCCGAAAGCTGCGGATTGGGCTGAAGCAGAATATGTTTCAGACTGTCACTTTTGTGGAGAGCTATCGTGGCAAAGATCCTACCATGCAGATATGGTTCGATAAGACCGCGCGCTCGTGCGGTCTTTTTTCTTTTCCCGATTTTCCCACACATCTACAAAGGAGGATTTTTCGTGAAAAACAAGCTGATCCTGCTGGGTACCATCGTCCTCATCTGCCTAATGAGCACCGTCACCGTTTTCGCCGAAGAAGTGACTGCTGTCGCTCCTTCCGTGAATATGTTTATCGGCACCTTCTGGTCTCTCGTGCCGCCGCTGGTTGCCATCGTGCTGGCATTGATCACCAAGGAGGTCTATAGCTCGCTGTTTGCCGGCATTGTGGTCGGTGCGCTGTTTTACAACAATTTCAACCTCATCGGCGCTGTAGATACCGTGGTTCAGGATGGTTTGATCGCCTCTGTATCCGGCACTGCAGGCATCTTCGTATTCCTGGTCACTCTGGGCATCATCACCGCGCTCATCAACAAAGCAGGCGTTTCTGCTGCATTCGGCGCATGGGCAGAGACCAACATCAAGTCCAAGACCGGTTCCATCTTCTGCACCTTTGTACTGGGTATTCTGATCTTCATCGA
>CAZYQB010000274.1:0-2477 GCA_964649595.1 uncultured Oscillospiraceae bacterium
AGTCAGAAAACTCGCAAGTCCGCCGACGGTAAAACCGCCGATGCCGCCCAGTGCTGGAATATCAATGGCGCAAACGCAGTCATCGCAGTGAGCGTTGTGAAGTAAATCACGGAATTTTCTGATACGCCTCCTGTCAAGCAGACAAGAGAAAAAACAAAGGAATCCGTTGTTTCCACCTGCTGCATAGCAGGTGGAAATTTTGTTATGCGGAGTAGGCATAATGGGATTCCATAGGAATTATACGATGAAGAAGCCGATAGCATCGTGCCGTATTGTAGGAAGGGATATAATTTTCAATACTATAGTCCTTATTCTTCCTCCTCATAAAAAATAGTCCTCTTAGAGCAGACGCTTGAAAAACGAAATTTCGAGTGTTTACTCTAAGAGGACTATATCACTTTTTAAAGAAAAGATACTGTCGGTCAGTGCTTGATAATTACAAAGGGATCGGGACCGAATCGAATCTGATCGCCGTCCTGCAGGGCGCGTTCTTCCAGTGGCTCGATGCGCTGTTCGTTGATGAATGTGCCGACGGAAGAATTGAGGTCGATCACCAGCAGAGGCGTATTGGGTTGAAGGCACAGCAGCGCGTGCTTGCTGTCTGCGGTGCTCAGATTGAAATAGCAGGAGGAATTATTGCCCACCATGTGGATCCCTTCGGGCAGCGACCATTTATGACCGTTTTTCAAATGGATCATTGCATAGTTCATGGAGCGCGGGCATCGGCGCAGCAGCTCGTCGCCTGTGACCATTGGATGATTGCTCATGGCAGTCAGTCCGATCAGGTAATAATTGACATATCGATTCACTCCGTGCTCCTTTGCCATGGCGCGCCACCGTGCTGCCTCCTTGGAATTGATATCAACGCCCAGCCCGTATTGATAGCACAGATACAGGCGGTACATGGCATCTTCTTCCGGCTGCAGCGGATTGAGTGCGGCAAGGCGATATAGCCGTACCGCTTCTGCCGGGTCATAACCGCCTAGCAATGTATTCATGTGGTAATCTCCCAAATTCATTTGTGCCACGGGAAAATTCAATTTGGCAGCTTCTCTGTATTTTTCAATACCCAGCTGAATGTTGCGTTCCACATATTCTCCGCGGGTATACAGCACGCCCAAATAGTTGATGCTGGGCGCATAATTCTGCTCGGCGAGTCGCTGCTGGAGCTGAAAGCATTGCTCGAACTGGTTGTTGATATCAAACTGTCGTGCGCGGGCATATTCCCTGTCTAACGGATCGGAAGAGGAGGCGTTCTGCGCGGCGGTCGATACGGAATCGTTGCAACATTCCTCTGCGATGCCGCAAAATACGGCTGCCTCATGCAAATCGGCAAAATGCTGGATATATTTGCTGGCAAGAGAATAAGAACCGTGTCCGTGATGGGTTACGAGCAGCTGATGCACATCGATGTGCGGAGCGATGCTATGAATGGTTCTGCGCAGACTCATAATCAGTTTTCTTACTTGTGATTCGCAGATGTTTTCTGTGTAGCCCCATACATATTCGATCAGTTTGTTGCCGGAAACCGCGATTCCGGCGTTTTGGGATAGGCAGCGCAGAGCTGAAAGGAGATTTTTGCTCAGAGAGACTTCCTTCCATGTCCCGTCATAGCTGCATAGGCTTGCGGCATTGAAATTGATATAGAGATTTTCGCCAATTTGTATAACGCCGCTGATTTCCGCAGACATAAAGAAGAACAGCTCCTTTCGCGGGGGATTTTCAGGAACAAAAACGGAACGATCAAGGAACGTATAAAGAATCAAAATCGAATCGAAATGGAACGAATGGGGAACGTCCAAAGAACCTTGGATCTGCTATAATGAGATCATCAGGAAGAGAACGGAGGGCAGAAGAGCGCAGAGAAAATGCTTGTTCAGTTATTATAGCACATTGGTCAATCGATGACAAGGTGAGTATTGCAGGAGTGTTCAAAACAAGGAGATGAGATGAAAATGTGGAGCCTGTTTGTTTCGTTTCTGGGCGGCTGTCTGCTGGGCGGATGCTTGGGCGGTTTGATTTTTTAAGAGAGAAGATCGATGACATAAGGGGTTAGAGAAAAAGGAGGTATTTTTTATGAAGAAGATCGTATCTATGATGCTCGTGTTGGTGCTGCTGTTCTCTGTCGGAACTGCTCCTGCCTTTGCGGCAAGTCCTTCCGTTACCTATCGTGCTCATAGCCAAAACATCGGTTGGAGCGCATGGCGTTCCAATGGGCAGATCGTCGGCAGCCAGGGAAAGGGTCTGCGCATGGAAGATCTGCAGATCAAACTCAGCGGCATTTCCGGCGGCGTAAAATACTCTGCACATTGCCAGAATTACGGATGGCGCAGCTATGTAAGCAACGGTGCTTCCTGCGGCACCACCGGCAAATCGCTGCGCATGGAGGCGATCAAGATCGAACTGACCGGTACTGCGGCTGCACAGTATGACATCTACTATCGCGTACATGTAGCAGGCATCGGAACCATGAGCTG
>CAZYQB010000274.1:2487-3213 GCA_964649595.1 uncultured Oscillospiraceae bacterium
AGCTGGGTCAAGAATGGCGAGGTTGCCGGCACGACCGGTCAGTCTCGTCAGATCGAATCCATCGAGATCAAGCTGGTTGCCAAGGGAAAGAGCACGAGCAGCAACAGCAGTTCGCTGACTTCTCCGGTTCCTTCGGGCTGCAAGTTCAGCAAGAAAACGGTCGATCAGGGCTTTGAATGCTATCACGACATCAATTGCAATGTCAGCACCAAGACTCCGGTATATGCGATTGCAGACGGAACGGTTACTTTCTATCAGGCATACCGCACCTATTCCGGCGTACAGAAGCTGACCTCCTACGGCAATTATGTGAAGTTTACCTCCTCCGACGGCGTTTACAAGGCGACATATGCTCATCTGTCCTCCTTTAACGGCGTTTCTCAGGTGATTCCCAGCAGCCGTACGGTTCAGGCAAGCGGCTCGGAGGACTCCCATGAACTGCTTACCAAAACCGTGAAGAAGGGCGAAATTCTCGGCTATATTGGAACGACCGGCAACAGCAGCAATACTCATCTCCACTTCGAACTGTACAAGAACAATAAACGCATTGATCCTACTTCTGTCATTTCCGGGCTGATTTAATCAACAGTCCCATGCGGCGGTTTCGCTGCATGGGATATTTTTTGACATTGTGCGCGATTCATGATATGCTGTTGACGGCACCTATGTGTAAGGAGCGATGAATATGGACATCAGTCTCAAAAGAAGAGTATTGGGAACGTGCCC
>CAZYQB010000275.1:0-3204 GCA_964649595.1 uncultured Oscillospiraceae bacterium
AGCTGCGTCATCCCAGCCGTTCCAAGAAGCTGAAGGATTATCTGGACTGATATGCGGATCGAACTGGACGAAAGGCTGAATATGCTGGCCGCGTTGACGCCCGACTGCCCCGTGGCGGCGGACGTCGGCGCGGATCATGGTTTTTTGGGGGCATGGCTGCTTGAAAACAGACGCTGCGAGCGGGTGCAGTTTCTGGATATCAGCGCGCCTTCGCTGGAAAAGGCCAGAAGATTGATTGAAGATATGCAGTTGGAGGAGCGTGCCGTTTTCTCGGTGGGCGACGGACTGGATGCGCTGGTTGAGCCGGCGCAGACGGTCATCATTGCCGGAATGGGCGGACAGAACGTCGCTGGAATCATTGAACGCGGCAGAGAGAAGCTGCGCGGCGTGCGGCTGATCATGCAGCCGAATGTAGGGCTGTATGAGCTGCGGGTCAAGCTGCAGGAAGAAGGGTTCTATATTGCGGACGAACGGCTGGCGCGCGCCGGCGGACGCTGGTATGTAGGGATTGCCGCAGAGGAAGGGCAGGCCTCATATACCGAAGAAGAGCTGCTGGCAGGGCCTGTGCTGCTGAAAGATAAGCCGAAGGAATTGGCCGGATATGCGGATTTTCGGATTAAGGTCACGCAGAAGGCGTATGACGGCGCGGTGATCGGCAGCAAGCATGAAATGACGGCGCAGCTTAAAAAGGAGCTGACGCTGTGGAAGGAGATCCGGGCATGTCTGTGACGATGAAACAGATGCTTGCGCTGCTCGATGAAATGGCGCCGCCGGAGCTGGCGGAGAGCTATGATAATGTAGGCCTGCTGGTCGGACATCCCGACTGGCCGGTTGAAAAGATTCTGGTAGCGCTGGACCTGACGATGGGCGCGGTTGAGGAAGCGAAAAGAATCGGCGCACAGCTGATTGTCACGCACCATCCGATTCTGTTCAGGGGCCGGAAGAATCTGCGGGAGGACGACGCGGAGGGGGCGGCGGTATGCGCAATGATCCGTTCGGGAATCGGATTGATTGCGGCGCATACAAATTTTGATAATGCTTCCTGCGGAGTCAATGATGCGCTGGCTGAGGCGCTGGGACTTATCGATATTCAGCCGCTTCCGCAGGGAATGAGAATCGGCAGAATCGAAAAGGGGTATACGCCGTCTGCAATCGGCGCGATGGTCGAAGAAAGACTGGGCGGACGGGCAAGGGTGTATGCACAGCAGCCTGACAGCCCGATAGAGCGCGTTGCGGTGTGCGGCGGCGCAGGCGGCGACTTCTTTGAAATAGCCGCTCAGGCAGGCGCACAGGCGTTTGTAACGGGTGAAGTCAAGCATCATGATGCGCTGGCGGCGGTGGCAGGCGGACTGTGCCTGATCGAGGCCGGGCATTATGAAACGGAGCATATTGCGATAAAATTGCTTGCGGATGGTTTACAGAAACGGATAAATGCGGTACAATATAATGTGACTGTCAATGTGAGCGCCTATGCGCCTTTCTGGCGTTTTTAGGGATAAAGGAGGACCAAACACATGCAGCTGGAGCTTTTGTGGAATTACATGCAGTATGATATGGAGGCGGATCGCTTTGAAAATGCGATGCGCAACGCGCCGGATCGCGTGAAGCTGCTCAAGCAGCGCGATTTTCTGCTGGAGCAGCAGAATAACGTAAAGCGCATTGAGCGGGAAACTGCCGCCATGAGCGATCGTCTGGAAGCGGTGCGCGATGAAGCCAAGCGCCTTCAGGGCTTGCTGGACAATCTGATCAAATCCCTCGAGGAGAATCCCCCGGAGACGCTGGAGGATATCGAGAAGCAGGTTGCGGCAGCGCAGAAGCTGGAGGATTCTCTGCAGCATTATGAGCAGGAGCTCAACAAGATGCGCAAGGACAGCGATCAGCGCGATCGTCTGCAGAAGGACATCCGTCTGCGCTATGCTCGTACCAAAGCGGAATACGATGCGCTCAAGAAGAACTATGAAATCGAATTCAATCGCGACAAAGTTAAACTGTCGGAGCTGAAGGCGCGCGCGGAAAAGGAAGCTGCAAATGTGGACAGCAAGATGCTGGAGCGCTATCGTACCGTTAAGCAGCACGTTACGCCGCCGATGGCACAGCTTAACGGTGATCGCTGCGGATGCTGCAATATGTCCATGCCAGCTGCAGTGATGAGTGAAATTGCTTCTGGTAAGCTGGTTGAATGCGATAACTGCGGTCGTTTGCTGCTCGTTGCACAGAGCAAATAAAGAACGGTATTCTCTGACAAAGAATCATATCACAAAAAATCCGGTCAATGCTTGACTCTGTATGAGGAGACATCGACCGGATTTTTTGTGATATGATTGACGTGTGATAAGAAATTTGCTTAAATCGTCTTCGGGATATCTTGTACGTTTCCGCGAATAACTTCTACGATGCGATACATTCCCGGAACAGCAGCGATTACTATGCAGATCAGTGCATCGAATCCGAGGTAGGAGAGATTATACAGCAGAGAATAGACCAGCGCAGTCTGCTCAGCAGGGGCATATTCGGCGAAGAATACAGTGCCAGAAAGCACTGCCATGCAGTAGCGCCCGATCGAGCCGATCAGTGCGGCGGCAGGAAGGCGCAATTCTTTTTTCATGGGAATGCGATTTACCAGACCGCCTACCGCGATTATGCCGAAAGCTAATGGATAATCGACCAGCAGCTGGATAGGATGGATCACATACGGCTCCTGCAGAAGTTCAAGCAGACCATAAGCGCACCCCACCAGAAAACCCTGTGTAGGACCGCAGGCAACTGAAAACATGACTAGCGGCAGCATGGAAGCAGGGGTGATGGAGCCGCCTTGAGGCAGACGATAGAGCTTAATGCAGGACAACACATAGCCGATGGCAATGCACATAGCGGCATTAGCTATGCGGCGGCTGTTCCAGCGAGTATGGCGAGCAGCTTTGTAGAGCATGATGCTCATTGCAATGAGGGCGATCAGTATGGCTGCGGTGTACCACTTCAGTTCAAACAGTTCCCGAATGATCGAAGAAGAATTCCCTTGATTCATGTCGCGTGTTCCTCCTTAAAAGACGTGCTGAATATGGCAGAATATGCATAAATAGCGCAACAGGCAAGATATCTGTACTGCCGAGCCTCAAGAAGGAACTCCACGGAAAACTGCGGACTATAGAAATCGCTTCCTGAAATTTGAGCAACTTTTATGAGTTTGCTCAAATAAAAATGCAC
>CAZYQB010000276.1:0-3184 GCA_964649595.1 uncultured Oscillospiraceae bacterium
ATGCTGGCGGTAGGCATTCTGCTGAGATATTCCATCAAAGAGAAAAAGCACGCGCCGAAAAGCTCTGAGCTGATCTGGTAAGGAAGCGGTCAATGGATATACGATGATATAGCAGGGTGGTGAAGCGTAATGTGGCGTAAAAAGGTCATGGGAAAAAAGGAAAAAAAACAGAGAAGCGAGTACAAGCGGACAAAGCTTGTGGGCGGAATCATGATGTTTATATTCGGCGTCGTGATCGTTATGATCGGGGCAAATGTCCATAAAAACGGCAGCCGATGGGTTCACATATTCAACAATCCTCGCATTACAAATGTCAATGAAACTGTCATTAAAGGAAGCATCATGGATCGAAATGGTCTGCTGCTTGCCTATGAAGACCCCAAAACCGGCGAAAGATGCTATGCGCAGGATCGGGATATCCGTCTGGCGGTTTCTCAAACGGTGGGCGATGAATATGGTATGTCGGGCACCGGCGTAGAGAAGATGCACGTCAATACTCTGTTGGGCTTTTCAGGAATGTTTACCGATACGCTGTGGCAGTGGGCGACCAATGACGGTGATGTGGAATACGGCAAGAACATTACGCTCACCATCGACGCAGAACTGTCGGAGTATATTGCATCGCAGTTTCCCAGCGGAAAAAACGGTGCGGTGGTTGTGACCAATTATAAGACCGGTGAGATCCTTTCGATGGTGTCATTGCCCAATTATGATCCGTACAAGGCGAGAACGGATGCGGTGGAGGATTCGGCATATCTGAACCGCTGTGTGCAGAGCCTGTATACGCCCGGCTCGGTATTCAAGATCGTAACGCTGGCGGCATTGCTTGAGGATGGCACGATAGACTATGAGAACAATTCGTATTTCTGCAACGGACCGGTGAACTTCGGCGGCGTGCTCGTGCGCTGTGCCCAGAATGCAAAGCACGGAGAACTTAGTGCAGAGGAAGCACTTTCAGTCAGCTGCAATGTGGCATTTGCTACGATGGCATATCAGCTCGGTGCGGACAAGATGATGAAAATGGCAGAAAAATTCGGCTTTAATGAGAACTTCCTCTTTCAGGATATCGTGGTATATAATTCCATATATCCATCGGTGGTCAAGACTGATCTGGCGGAGCTGGTCTGGTCGGCGGTCGGTCAGAGCAAGGTGCAGGTATCTCCGCTTCACATGGCGCTGATTGCAGGCACCATTGCCAATGACGGCGTAATGGTACCTCCGAAGCTGGTTTTGAAGGTGACCGGACAGAATGGAATTACCCAGCCGCGCATGGGTGAAGCCTCTAAGCGCATCATCAGCACACAGACTGCGCAGATCATCGGCGAGTATATGCAGACGGTTGTTGAATCGGGTACGGGAACACGCGCACAGATCAACGGCTACACCGTGTGTGGAAAAACCGGTTCGGCAGAGGTCAGTAATAATAAGGAAGATGCTACTCATGCATGGTTTGTAGGATACATCGATGATGATGAACATCCTTATGCGGTAGCGGTAGTGGTTGAATCGGGCGGCTCGGGCGGCAGCGTAGCGGCACCACTAGCAAAGAAGGCGCTGTCCAAGGCGATCGAGATGTTTGAGTAAGTAATATCGGCATATAAAACTGCACAACAGAACAAGTACAGAAGGGACGGAATAGAGTTATGGAACGCAAAGACATTCAATTGCTGGCAAAGAAGGTCGGAGATCAGGTGCAGAAGGTAATCGTTGGCGGCGATGAAACGCTCAAGCTACTGCTGTGCGCTATGATCGCACGCGGTCATGTACTGCTGGAGGATGTACCTGGTACCGGCAAGACGGTGATGGCAAAATCACTTGCAAAGTCGCTGGACTGCGAGTTCTCGCGCATCCAGTTTACGCCCGACCTGCTTCCCTCTGACGTGACAGGTCTGAGCGTATACAATTCTCAGAAGGGTGAATTTGAATTCAAGGCAGGTCCGGTCTTTACCAACATACTGCTGGCGGATGAGATCAACCGTGCTACGCCTCGAACGCAATCGGCGCTGCTGGAGTGCATGGAGGAGCGTCAGGTGACGGTGGACGGCGTGACTCGCAAGCTCAGCGAGCCTTTTCTGGTCATCGCTACTCAGAATCCCATCGAAACGCAGGGCACCTTTCCTCTGCCGGAGGCACAGCTTGATCGCTTCTTGATGAAGCTCAAGCCGGGATATCCGACCACCGAAAATGCGCTGCTCATTCTCAATCGATTCATTGAGAACAATCCGTTGGAGGAATTGACCGCGTGTGCGACGGGCGAGGACATTCATCAGGCGCAGCAGCTGTTCTCCGGCACCTATGTCTGCGAAGCAGTGCGCAGGTATATTGTGGCAGTCTGTGAAAAGACCCGTGAAATGCCCAATGTCCATATGGGCGTCAGTCCCCGTGGTATGCTTGCTCTGTTGCGCGCATCTCAGGCACACGCGCTCATCTGCGGACGCGATTTCGTAACGCCTGATGACATCAAGGCGTTGGCGCTGCCGGTACTGGGACACAGAATCATGCTCAGTGGTATGTATGGACGCGGCACGAGGGCGGAGGATGTGATCGCTGAAGTACTATGCTCAGTGCAGACGCCTACGGAATCCTGTGAAAGGGCGTGATGCCCCGTGAAGATCATATGGATCATGATTGTAGCGGTCGCGCTGATCGCATTTCAGGCGGCTGTATTTGCTCTGTTTAATCTGCGGCGGCTTACTTATAGCCGCCGCTTCAGTCATGCCCATATTCATGAAGGCGAGCAGGTCGAGTTGATCGAGGTGATCCGCAATGTAAAGCTGCTGCCGGTGCCGTGGTTGCGCGCCGAATCACGCATTTCACCGAACCTGCGCTTTGGCAGGGAGGCGGTCAGCGAGGAGCGCGGCATCACCGGCAACAGGTATCACAGATCCGTTTTCTTCTTGGCACCGTACAGCCAGATTACCCGAAAGCATAAAGTGACCTGTTTGAAAAGAGGGCATTACCGCGCCGGGTCGGTTGCACTGACAGCAGGTGATCTGTTGGGAATCATGGAAAAGCAGCAGCAGCTCACACTGCCCTGTGAAATCGATGTATATCCGCGTTTGCTCGCTGAGGATGAACTGGATGCGCCGTCTAATCGCTGGCAGGGTGAGCTTGCCGTGCGTCGTTGGATCATGCCCGATCCGTTTTTGACATCCGGTGTACGCGATTATCGTGCAGGTGATCC
>CAZYQB010000277.1:0-3183 GCA_964649595.1 uncultured Oscillospiraceae bacterium
AAGGGTGGTCTGAACATCGTGGCCGAGCCGGTGCAGAACAAGGTAAAACTCGCCGCCTGCTTTTCCTTAGTGATGATGCGCCACTGTTCGATGATCTCCTCATAATTGCGCCCCAGCCGGTCAATACTCTTAATGACCAGCGTATCGCCTTGTTTCAGCTTTTTAAGCAGCTTTCGCCAACCCGGTCTGTTAAAGTCCTTGCCCGACTGCTTGTCCAGATAAATGCACTTGTCATCTACGCCGAACTCATGCAGGGCGATCACCTGCCTGACCTCGTTCTGCTCCTTGGTAGATATGCGCACATATCCATAAACTGTTTCCTTCACCGTAAAAAACCTCCTTCAGATGGTAATTCTATCCATTCTACAAAAGCATTTTTCACAGTTCAACAAATCTGTTTACTATATAAATAAAGCAATAGTCTGCCGCATACCATTTCATGCGGCAGACTATCCAATATTATTCAGTCATCATTTTGTCACAAAATAACTATCGACTTGCTTTAAGCAGCGCATATATGCGCACATTCGACCTTCTGACCCTTGAAATAAACGCACCTTCCAGATAAGTAAGCGATGCGCACTTCATTTTTACCGGAATGAGCATTATTTTCATCATCAGCGAGCGCGGACGCGACAGTCCGAGCGCCAGCTTGACCTCCGGAACAGAGATCATCTTCTTTACACGCTTGATCTTCTGCGCAATGCTCAGCGTACATTCGGGAGAAGCCAGGTTTTCCACACAGCCTAGCACACGCTCTATATAGCGGCGATACAACATTTCCACGCTGCGCTCATCCGACATATCCCAATGCTTATACAGATCAAGCATCCAGCGATGCTCCTCCTCACGCTTTTCATACATATTATCACGGTACTTTGCCGTCTCGCTCTCGGCTCGGGCGCGAATAAAATGATAATAGCGGTTGGACAGCACGCCCACTCTTTCCACATTGCGGATCACACTCAGATTGAAGGGCAGATCATCCCAAAAGGTATAAGGAAATTCGATCTGCTGCTCGCGCAGATACTCCAGCAGAAACAGCTTGTTCCACGGCGGATAGAGCATATTGCAGTCAAACAGCCGCCATGCGTTGACTCGGAAATCCTGCTGAGATTCATACACGCAGTCAGGCTGGCTGACGTGTGCACTGACATAACGCATCTGATCGTAATAGGTATCAATGCAGAAACCCGCAATGACCTCCTGAAGCTGATGCTTCTCGGCAAACTCATACATATCCTTGAGCATATCCTTTTCCGCCCAGTCATCCGAATCCATAAAATAGACATACTTGCCCTTGGCTTGCTTCAATGCGCGATTGCGCGCCGCCGGAGCACCGGCATTCTGCTGTCGGATCAGACGAATACGCGGATCGATAAGCGCATAGCGCATTACGATCTCCGCGCTCTTATCGGGCGAACCGTCATCCACGATGATATACTCAAAATCAGAAAAGCTCTGATCGAGAATGCTTTCGATCGCCCGGGCAACATATCGCTCCACGCGGTATACCGGCATAATGATGCTGATTGCAGGTTTCATGGCACACTCCAAATCGTATTTATGCTTGACTGAATACTATGTTGTTCTTATTGTAGAATGAAGCAAAGGTTTTGTCAAGCACTGCCATGTTTCGTCACAATTTGAACCGTTTGCATTACTCTATTTTTACTTCACTCTTTTCAAGCCAAGCAAAAAATGATACAATACCTGTAAACTGCCTGTGCGCAAGGAGGTTCATTTTTTATGCCCATACTCTGCAATGCTCAAAACAAAACTTTTCACCTTCAAGGAAAAACTTTCAGCTATTGCCTGATGATCGACAAGGACGGCACGCTGCTCAATCTCTACTGGGGCAGCCGACTGCCGGACGACAATATCACCTACCTGAGAGATGCCTATTCGGGCAGTGCATCATTCGACGCGGCGTTTACTCATCTGCCGCTTGAGGTTCCCACTCGCGGCACCGGATATTACGGCACACCTGCAGTCTGCGCGCTGAACGAGCAGGGCAATGATCTGACCATACTCACCTACGAGCACCACTCGATCACCTGCGGCAAGTCCAAGATCGAAGGTCTGCCTGCCACTTACGTTGAAAGCAACACGGAAGCCTCCACGCTGACCGTCTGCCTTCGCGATGTACTTACCGGTCTGCGCGTAGAGGTCATCTACAGCGTGTTTGAAGAACTGGATGCACTCACCCGCCGCATGGTCATTACCAACGACGGACAGGGCACTTTGACCCTCACCCACGCTCAGAGCGCCAGCGTCCCTCTCTATTCCAATGCCTACGATCTTATTCACCTCAAGGGCGCATGGTCCAGAGAGCGCGCCGTGGTGCGCACAGAGCTATGTCAGGGCAATGTGCGCATCGAAAGTCAGCGCGGTGCATCCAGCCATGAAGAAAATCCCTTCATCGCGCTGTGCGAAAAGAACGCCGACGAGCGTCGCGGCTCGGTCTGGGCGATGAGCTTTGTATACAGCGGCAGCTTCCTTGCCGCAACCGAGGTCAACAATCAGCACAACGTCCGCATGAGCATGGGCTTAAATCCTGAGGTATGCCGTTGGCGCCTGAATACAAGCGAAACCTTCCACACGCCCGAAGCAGTTCTCGTGTATTCCGACAAGGGATTCAACGGTATGTCGCACATCTTCCACACGCTCTACCGAACCCGACTGTGCCGCGGCGTATGGCGCGACAAGGCGCGTCCCATACTCATCAATAACTGGGAAGGCACCTATTTCGATTTCAATGAAGAAAAAATCCTTTCCATCGCCGAGCGCGCCAAAGAGATCGGCGTAGAACTGTTCGTGCTGGATGACGGCTGGTTCGGCAAGCGCAATACCGACAACTGCTCGCTGGGCGACTGGGTGGTCAACCGCGAAAAGCTGCCCTGCGGCATCGACGGTCTGGCAAAGAAGATCAACGATATGGGACTTCTGTTCGGTCTGTGGTTTGAGCCGGAGATGGTCTCTCCCGACAGCGACCTGTACCGCACACATCCCGACTGGTGTCTGCACGTTGACGGACGCAGACGCACCGAGGCTCGTCAGCAGCTCATTCTCGACCTGTCGCGCAGAGAGGTGCAGGATTATCTCATCAAGGCAGTTTCTGACGTGCTGGGCAGCGCATCCATCGGCTACGTCAAGTGGGATATGAACCGCAACATGATGGAA
>CAZYQB010000278.1:0-3155 GCA_964649595.1 uncultured Oscillospiraceae bacterium
AGATCAAGGTTCCCGAGGCAAAGCTGCAGAAGTTCAAGTCCGACAGCTATCTGGGCAAGGAAGTTTACATGGGCATCCGTCCCGAGAACATCAGCGACGACGAAGAGGATCTGGCAAAGCATCCCGAGTGCATCATCGATGCTGCTGTTGAAGTTACCGAGCTGATGGGCTCCGAGACCTACCTGTACCTGAAGACCAGCGGTAAGGACAACAACATCATCGCTCGCGTCGATCCTCGCTCTACTGCTCGCACTGGTGACAAGATCCGCGTTGCTCTGGATCCTTCCCGTCTGCAGTTCTTCGACAAGGACACCGAGGACACCATCCTCGAGCGCTAAGTTTAACGGCCTGACGGCCTGAACTAAACGTTATGGCATGATTAAATCCGCCACAGGCTGGAAAGGCGCATTGCCTTTTTATCCCGTGGCGGATATAATTATATACGGGATTGGTGTAAGCTTAACGCAAGGAGGAGTAAGCGATGTATTTAGACCATCGTGTAATCGCGAAGATTGCGAGAGTGCTGTCGCGGTTGAATATGTCCATCATGCTGCTGGACACAAACGGTCAGGTAGTATTGCCCGAAGGCAATGATCGGGAATTCACACTGCCCGAAGCACTGAGAAACAATCCGACGCAGCCTCTGATCTACGGCGGCTTTACACTGATTGGCACAGAAGGAAGTCAGCCTCTTTTCCTGTGCCTTGCCGGAGATTCACCGGAAGTCAGCAGCTGCGCGATTCTGGCAGCCGAAATGGTTAATATGCTCACCAGAGTGGAACTGCCGGATGCTGATAAAGAACAGTCCTATCGATATATTCTGCGTGACGAGGTGGAAGGCGCTGAAATGGAGACGCTGGCGCTGGAACACAATATTGTTATTGAGCAGGATCGCTGCGTCATTATGCTGCACTTGCATAATATTGATACGGAAACTGTACTCAATATTATGAACAATGTTGTAGACGAGAATTCCAGCGACACAGTTGTAGAGTTGGATCGTCACACTGTAGTGCTCATCAAAGAATTGGATGAACAGGCAGATTATGATGAAATCGATCAGCTGGGTCAGGCAATCGAAACGACATTTGTCGAACAGACCAATCATCAGATATATATCGGTATTGGAGAACCCAAAAAACATCTGTCGCAGCTTAGCGAATCGATGAAAGAAGCTCGTCGTTCGATCGATGTGGGACGTATGTACTGCAAAGATGAATACGTTTTTGTGTATCGCAAGCTGCTGATCGAACGCTTTTTGGCAGATGTCCCGCGAGAAATGGGACTGCGCTATAATGCAATGCTATTCAATCGAAAAACTGCCCGTCTGTTCAATGATGAGATGATTCACACCATCGAAAAATTCTTTGAAAACAGCTTGAATCTGTCTGAAACTGCGCGTCAGCTTTATATTCATAGAAATACATTGGTTTATCGTTTGGATAAAGTACAGCGCGTTATTGGTCTGGATCTGAGGGCGTTTGATGATGCAGTCACCTTTAAAATGATGATGCTTTTGGGGAAAAGCGGCAATGATAAAGGAAATCGCCGATAGTTATGTGAATTTACCGCTGCCCAAAGGGAATATATTGAATATTGTTATGAAGCAAGCGCGAGCTTTGTAAGAGAAGGGCGGTTTCGACCGTCCTTCTTTATATTTAAATATTTTATAAAAATGCTCTGGAGGTAACATATATGTCTAAAAGATGGATGCGTGCATTGTTTGTCATGATTCTGCTCATTGTAACGGCGGGGATGTCTTGTTTATTTACACTTTCGTTGGGTGCAGCGGCAGGGATCAATGTAGCAGAGAATCAGTATGTGGTTTCAAGCGATGAATATGAAATGCTGCAGAGATATGAGCGTCTTGATGAGGTATTTCATATTCTGAAGGATTATTACTATATTGAAGTGGATGAAGAAACGCTGCTCACTGGCGCTATTCGCGGTATGATGGATTCGCTGGAAGATCCGTATACATTCTATTACATTCCTGAAGAAATGGCAGAATTCGACGAGCATCAGAAGGGCGTATATGAAGGGGTAGGAATGCAGATATTAGGAAATCTTAACGGCGATATGATCGTTACAAGAACTTTCAAGGGCAGTTCTGCTTATGAAGCTGGAGTGCACGCCGGAGATAAGATCGTTGCGGTTGACGATCAGCTGGTATCTGCCGAAACAATACAGGCGATGAATGAAGCAGTTGCTATGATTAAGGGAGAATGCGGAACGACTGTTAAGGTAACCTTTGAACGAGATGGGGAATTGATTGATTTCGTACTTGAACGCAGGAGCATCGGCATAAATCGAGTAGAATACACCATGATCGATGACATAGGTTATATCATGCTGTATGAGTTTATGGGTGATGTAGTGGAAGGTTTTGAAGAAGCACTTGATGAGCTGCAAAAGCAGGGGGCTAAGGGGTTGATTATTGACGTGCGTTCCAATCCTGGAGGACTACTGGATGCGGTCGTTGATATTTGTGATATGCTGCTTCCGGAAGGAACTATTGTTTATATGGAAGATCGTGCCGGAACGCGCGAAACATTCTATTCTGATGAAAAACAAATCGATATTCCTTTGGCTGTGCTGGTGAATGAAAGCTCTGCCAGTGCTTCGGAAATTTTGGCAGGATCTATACAAGACAGCGCCGCAGGAACGGTGGTTGGACAGACGACATTCGGAAAGGGCATTGTGCAAGTGGTCATTCCGTTTATGTCCGATGGAGCCGGTTTGCAGTTTACTACAGCAACTTATTATACACCAGCCGGACGCTGCATCCATGGCAGCGGTGTCGTGCCGGATGTTGTGGTGGATAATGGAGAATATGATTTTACGATCTCCTCCGTAAATCCTCAGGATGATATGCAGCTTGCCGCTGCCATAGAGATACTCAGAAAGGAGATTGACTAAATTGAATGCAGAAGAAAGAAGAAATCGCATCATTTGGGGGATCTTACTGCTAATTGGAGCGTTAGGAAGTGCATCGCTAAGAAACAATCCAGCACTGGGCATTACTCCGTTCGCGGTAGGTATAATCGATGCGCTGATTTTTGTGTGCATTTTGTGTGCGGTCAAATTTTCAAATTGGAAAATGGCGGTAATCATTGCCGTAGTCACACCAATCTATCTATGGATGCAGCGGTTTC
>CAZYQB010000279.1:0-3149 GCA_964649595.1 uncultured Oscillospiraceae bacterium
TAGAATATGATGATCTCTATCAGGTTGGCGCACTGGCTTTGTTTAAAGCATTAGAACGCTTTGATCCTGATAAAGGTGTAAAGTTTGTGACTTTTGCTACGCCTACAATCGTTGGAGAGATCAAAAATTTTTTTCGTGATCGCTCCCGATTGATTAACCTGCCGCGTAGAAGCGGTGTGCTTCTTAAAAAGATCGAACAAGCAAAGGAACAACTGATGCACGATCTGCATCGTACTCCTACTGCTCAGGAATTAGCGGATTTCATAGGGGAATCTATCGAAAATATTCTCGAAGCATTGGAAATGCGTGGTGCACTCAGTCCTGTTTCGTTGGATATGTCAGCATCCGACGAAGATGAAGCTTTTAATCTGCACGCAGTGCTGGGTTTTGAAGAAAGCGGCTATCAAAGTATAGAGATGCAGGATATGATTGCTCGTGCATTCAGAAAAATGACTGATATGGAGCGCACGATTATTACAGAACGTTTCGTAAACAATCGCAGTCAGCGTGATGTGGCAACTCTTCTTGGAGTATCGCAAATGACAGTATCACGAAATGAGAGAAAAGCTATCGAGCGTTTTCGTGAATTAATCGATAGATGATGTTTAAGGGAGGCTTATTGCAGGTGATAGGCTTTATCGGAACTGGAAATATGGCAATACCGATCATCGAAGGTGCAATCAAAAGTGGTGTGCTCAGCGCAAGCGATATTCTGGTTGATAAAAATCGTTCCAAGGCTGACGAGTTGCACCAGAGATTGGGAATACGGCTCTGTGACGGGCTTTATGAACTGATTACGCAAAGCGATATGTTGGTTCTTGCGGTAAAGCCGAACGTCGTACAGAAGGTCGTTGAAGAGGCTGGAGAAGCATTATCTGGTAAAGCTGTTATCTCCATTGCCGCTGGATGGACAAGTGAAATGCTCCAATCTGCGATGCCTCAGAATAGAATTCTCCGTATTATGCCAAACACACCGGCGCTCGTTGGCGAAGGAATGTCTGCCATGAGCAAAGCACATACATTTACGGCAGAAGAGTCGTTGTTGGCTGAACAGATTTTCTCTTCGTTCGGACGTACTGTGTGGGTAGATGAGTATATGATGGAGGCCGTAATCGGTGTATCCGGGAGTGGTCCGGCATATGCTTTTATGTTTATTGAAGCAATCGCGGACGGCGGCGTCCTAAAAGGTCTGCCGAGAAAGACTTCGCAACTTTTGGCAGCTCAAACGGTACTCGGAGCAGCTAAAATGGTACTGGAAAGGGGTATGCATCCCGGAGAACTTAAAGACATGGTATGTTCTCCAGGAGGAACAACCATTGAAGCGGTGCGAACTCTCGAGAAAAACGGAATGCGAGCAGCTGTTATTGAAGCTGTAGCAGCAGCTGCTAGTAAGGCAGAGGATATGCAGAAGAAATAGGGGAATGGATCGATCCGAATAATACAAATCGAAAGGAATTACTCGACCGATTATGAAACGTGTTACGATCTATACGGACGGTGCTTGTTCCGGAAATCCCGGACCGGGTGGTTGGGGTGCTGTGCTCATCTTTAATGGATTTCGCAAAGAAATGTCAGGCTACGCTCCTCAAACAACCAACAACAGAATGGAGTTGACAGCAGCGATCGTTGCGCTGAATGCATTAAAAGAACCGTGCGAAGTTAGCCTATATTCGGATAGCGCATATTTAGTTAATGCCTTCCAACAAAAATGGCTGGATAACTGGCAACGATGCAACTGGGTCAAAAGTGATAAGAAACCGGTGGAAAATCAGGATCTTTGGCAAGAACTGCTGCGTCTAACTCGGATTCATAAGGTGCTGTGGATCAAAGTTAAAGGGCACGCCAGCAACAAGGAAAACAATCGATGTGATGAGCTGGCGACTGGTGCCATCAAAAATCGAAGCTGATGTCAAAAAAGTTTGTTATTTCGATTCATCGATGTTGTTTGATTCTTCTCGTAGTTTCACATACTGTGCAGCCATACGACGTCGATCGTCGCTCATGGCTGCATAATGTTTTCTGGTGGTATTGATATCGCTATGTCCCAGTACATCTGCTACCAAATATATATCGCCGGTTTCATGGTACAGATTTGTGCCGAATGTGCTTCGCAGCTTATGCGGACTGAGTCGTTTTTTCAATGGGGCAATCAGAAGAGCATATTTTTTAACCATATTTTCTGTAGCCCTTACGGTAATTCGCCGCTTTTGCATAGATAAAAACAATGCATTTTCATGACCGGGTAAAGGAGTAATTTCTTTACGAATGCGCAGATAGTCTTTCAATACTTGGGCAACTTCATCCGGGAAATAAAGAATTACTTGGGCACCGCCTTTTCGGGTAACCAAAAAGCTGTTGATCTCGAAATCGATATCTGAAATGTTAATGCCCACACACTCACTGACTCGAATACCGGTTCCCAAAAATAGGGAGATCATCGCTAAGTCGCGTATTTTTGTATGTTCATGCCATTTTTGTTGGCGATGAGTCAGAGCATCGCCGCCGTTTTCTACAAGATCCAGCATTCTGGCGGTTTCATCGATTTCCAAACGAAGAATGGGTTTATCGTGCAATTTAGGCAAATCGATCAGCTGGGAAACATTACGCTCGATCCGACCGTTTTTAAACAGAAATTTAAAGAAACTGCGAAGCGTAGCTAATTTACGCATCTTGCTTAAATCGCCGTTGGTGGAAGTACGTTCATCGTCCCGAACATACAAGGAGAGATATTCACCGAAAAACAAAATATGATTGGCGGTTACTTTATTTAAATCCTGCGCATCGAGTGTTTGAACTGTCTTGTCGGCAAACAATGGAATTTCAGAAATTAAAAACTTCAAAAAAAGGCGAATATCACGAACGTATGCCAATCGAGTCAGCGCAGTGGTTGTTGGTTCGATCATACGTACATAATCCGAACAGCATTCCGGAAGCTCTTTAAGCACCGAACGAATAAGCAATAAATGATCGCGCGAACGCTGCTCCGCAAAAGAAAGTTCATTTGCCATCAAAAAAACACCTCACTGAAATCATGCATATTTACATACATTATAGCAGAATAGTGCATTTTAAACAACATCTCTTCGTTAAAGTTTTCTTTAACGAAGAGATGTTAAAACTCCCCTGCCATCTTAAAACTCATAAAAAGC
>CAZYQB010000280.1:0-3137 GCA_964649595.1 uncultured Oscillospiraceae bacterium
CCCTTGACTTCCTTCCTTGGCTTTCTTTTGTTACCTATCATTGACGCCCGTACAGTTGTTGTATGACAGTTCTTCTTTTTTGCATTGACAATTATGTTGTGCGAATGTTAGAATAAACAAAAGAATCTTGTCGAAAAGACTATGGGAATAGTGAAGAATAAACCGTGGGAGTGATGATATGGGTATAGTAAAAGGTCTGCTCAAATTTGTCGAGACTAATGTAACCGTTGCGGCATTAGACGTAGCGATAAAAGGGCTTGATAAAGCTGCTGTTGTTGCAAAAAAGCGTGATGAAAAGAGTGTACAGAAATTTCTTGAGACTAATCCGGATCATTGTCACTTGTTTGCAGCACAAATTTTGAATAAACTAAAAGAAACCTACTACATATATGATTGTGATAGAAACGTCCGTTACGTGATTAAAGGAGAATTATTATCTATGAAGCATCACCTGCATGTATATGATGCAACGGGTAGAAGTGAGCTTGCAACAGTAAAAGAGCAGCTTATTTCGTTACGTTCTCCATTTTCGTTTGATACCAATCCAAAGGATTTTGTTATAGCGATAGGTGGTAAGAAGATTGGCAAAGTGAGAACAAAAGCAGCTTTTTTTAAGCACAAATTTGATATAACTTTTAATGAATGGACGGTTGAGGGAGATATTATCGGGAAAAATTATAAGGTAGTAGATAAAAATAAAAATATAGTTATGACAATTTCTCAGAAATGGTCGATAGGATATGATCTATACTGGGTAGACATTGTGAATCCTGAAAATGAGTTATACTGTGTACTTATCCTACTTGCTCTTGATGCAGCGAGTACGACCAAATCAGAGGACAAAAAAAGAGCAATAAAGAAAAAGATGATACTCTGATTGATAGGTTTTGTGATAAAATCCCAGAAACTTTCAAACTAATAAAACTGCCATCCTCATGAAAATGAGGGTGGCAGTTTTGATGTTTGCTTATCTTTCTACGGGGTAGAGAATCTTGAGCTGGTTTACGCGGCTCTGATAAGCTTTCTGTTGCTTTTCGCCCAGCAGGTGCTGCTTGAGTTCTTCGCGAACGGTTTCGAAATCGAGCGCTTCGCCTTCGTTCTTGCCGTCGAGGCGAATCAGGTGATAGCCGAACTGGGTCTTGACGGGACCGCGCAGCTCGCCTTCTTCCATGCTGAAGCAAGCCTGATCGAACTCGGGAACCATCTGACCGCGACCGAACTCGCCCAGAGAACCGCCCTGTGCGCCGGAGGGGCAGGAGGAGTATTCCTTGGCCGCGTCCTCAAAGGAGATTTCGCCATTCTGGATGGCAGTCAGGATTTCGTTTGCCTTTTCTTCGGAGTCTACCAGAATGTGGCTGGCGGAAACGGTGCTCTGACCGGCGAACTGCTCGGGATTTTCATCGAAGAACTTCTTGGCTTCAGCATCGGTGACCTTTACGCTGCCTACAGCCTTGTTGATGGAATACTGAATCAGCATCTGTTCCTTGACCTTTGCCAGCTGAGCCTTGAACTCGGGCTCGCGCTCATACAGGTTGCGCATGGCGTCGGCGAGAAAGAGGCGCTGGGCGATGAGCTGTTCCAAGATGATGGCGCGACCCTGTTCGCTGCGATAGGCAGCGCCGCGTTGACCCATCTGCTCGATCATTTCATCGATGTCGGATTCATAGATCGCCTTGTTGTTGATGATGGCGAGGGGCTTGAGATTATTCTGCATGATAACACTCCTTCAAACGGTTTCGGGTAGTTTTCCCTGCAATGACCCAATGCAGTCAAGTATACCACGTTTTTTTATGAAATACCAGTCAATATTCATTATATAATCGGTGAGAAGGAGGATTTATTGACGAAAAAATAAGCACATGATAGAATGAAGAAAAACGAGCAAAAAAGGGAGGCGGCTGCAAATGTTTTGGGCACCGAACGAAAGGATCGCGTCATTTCACTATGGCGATGCGCAGATCGAATTGATTCCTGAAAAGATGAGTCCTGCTGCCGACGGTGTATATGAGGAAGTCATGCCGGACGGCTTGCACACTATTTTGGAGATAGACCAGAGTGAGGACAGCCTTTGCGTGCTGCTGCGGTTCGAGCATCGCGGCAGCGAAAACTCCGCACAGATTTCTCGCGTGCGTTCGCTGGATGTGAGTTTTCCGGCGTATGAAGCCATATGGCGCAGCCTTACCGGTGATTCTTGCGGCGAAAAGAGCTTCAATCCGGTGCAGCAGGTGATTTCGGGCGGAGAGTCGCTGCATATCGAACCGTCCGGCGGACGCTCCAGTAATACCAAGGCGTTTCCGTTCTTCGACTTGACCTGCAGCGGGAAAGCCTGCGTATTTGGCATTGGATGGAGTGGGCAGTGGTGCGCAGATATTTCGGCAGAGGACAACAGATGCCGCGTGGAGATCGGCTTGAGTGATGCCAACTTTTATTTAAGCCCCGGCGAGAAAGTGCGCGCTGTTCGGGTACTGTGCGTGCTTGGCGAGGATTTGCAGAGCGTGCGGCGAAAATTCAGGCGCATCATGCGGGAGCGTTTTTCACCCAGAGTGCGCTTAGGTGCGGATATGAACCTGCCGATTGCTATTCAACCGTTTGATAGATATTTCTTCAATCCCAATATTGCTTTCTATCAAAATGGTCGCCCGGAGTGGGCAACCGAGAACGGACAGAAGTATTGCGCGGATGCGGCGCTCAGATGCGGTCATATCGACACGCTCTGGCTGGATGCGGCATGGTTTAAAGAGGGCTTTCCGTGCGGCGTGGGCAATTATACCTTTTCGGAAGGATTTCCAAACGGTCTTGCGCCGGTCAGCGATTATGTGCATCAAAAGGGCATGAAGTTCATGCTCTGGTTTGAGCCGGAGCGCATACACCGATCAAGTGAACTGTTCCGCGATCACCGGGAAATGGTATTGTCCTTTTCGGGCAGATATTCAGAGCATCTGTTCAACCTTGCCGACGAAGGGGCGCTGGAATGGCTCAAAAATACGCTGATCGATTTCATTCGTGATAACGGTGTAGATATTTACCGACAGGATTTCAACATGGATCCGCTGCCCTATTGGCGCGAGAATGACGAGCAGGGGCGTGCAGGGATTACCGAGATAAAATATGTCGAAGGCTTGTACAGGCTATGGGAT
>CAZYQB010000281.1:0-3119 GCA_964649595.1 uncultured Oscillospiraceae bacterium
GATACCCCTGCTGATTCTCCCATCGAGCCGGATGATCTCGATACCCCTGCTGATTCTCCCATCGAACCGGATGAATTCGATACCCCTGCATCCGATGCCGATTTCTGCGAGGATGCTCAGCCAACACTCTCTACCAGCGTATATTCTCTCGAAAAGGCAGATTCAGCTTCCTTCAAATCCGCTGCATCCGTTGATTCAGACGATTTCGATACCCCTGCCGACGCATCCATCGAACAGGATGAGTTTGATACCCCTGCTGATTCTCCCATCGAGCCGGATGATCTCGATACCCCTGCTGATTCTCCCATCGAACCGGATGAATTCGATACCCCTGCCGACGCCCCCATTGAATCGGATGATCTCGATACCCCTGCATCCGATGTGTCTGCAACCGACAGTCTAACCACCCCGGCGCGACGATCATCGCTGAGCGATGATCCCTCCTTAAACGAAGCGAGCTTCCATGAGGAATCTCATGAAACGCCGCTGCATAGCGCCGGAGAGCAGCTTTCTCTCTCTGACCCAAATGCCGTGTGGCATAAATCTATCGAGCCGCTGCATTCCCTGTTTTTTTCGCAGGAGGCGGTTGTTCCATTTGAGACGGATGGCTATGTATTTATCCGCGCACCGCTGCATTCCGAAGGCGAAGCAGGCAGCTGTCTGGTCGGGCTATATTGCGAAAACGGTGCGCCATCTCGCGTATGCTACGCCATTCCCGCTGATTATACAAGCGAGCCTCCTGCCGGACTGGAGGGATATGTATGGCGCGGCAGCTGCACACGAGGCTATTGGGTGATCTGCGAATCGGTACCCACCATGTAAACAGCCGTTTGCCGGAAAAATGCCATCAGCCGCAGTTTTAGGTGATGGCATTTTTCCCTAAAGTTTATTATTTCTGCACAATTTTTTTCAAATCCCTTTGACATTACTTTTTGCAGCGCCATCATACGAGCAGTTGTTCAATTGTTTGTGATTTGAACAAAGTAAGTACGCACTCGACTCAAGCGAACATGAAAGAGAGGTATTCTTTCGCCGATCGCCTATCTGCTGCCGTATCTGCTCATCGGCTGGGATATCCTATGGAAGGCGATCCGAAATATCGCAAACGGTCAGATATTCGATGAAAACTTTCTGATGACACTGGCTACCGTCGGTGCGTTTGCGATCGGAGAATATCACGAAGCGGTATTCGTCATGTTGTTCTATCAGGTAGGTGAATTGTTCCAGGGGTATGCGGTAGGCAAATCGCACAAATCGATTGCCGCGCTTATGGACATCCGCCCCGACTGAGCCAATGTGGAGCGCGACGAACAGCTTGAAGAGGTGGACCCCGAAGAAGTTGAGATGGGCGATATCATCGTCATCAAAGCAGGCGAAAAGATTCCCCTTGACGGCGTAATCATCAGCGGCACTTCCTCGCTGGACACCAAGGCTCTGACCGGCGAATCGCTGCCGCGCGATGTACATACCGGAGATGACGTAATCAGCGGCTGCATCAACATCGAAGGCGTGCTGCGCGTGCGCGTTACCCGTCCGTTTGAGGAATCCACCGTCTCAAAGATTCTTGATCTGGTCGAAAATTCCAGTATCAAAAAGGCAAAGCCTGAAAAGTTCATCACTCGCTTTGCCCATTGGTATACTCCCTGTGTTGTCATCGCAGCACTGCTGCTGGCACTGGTGTCTCCGCTGTTTGTGGGCGGCTGGTCAGAATAGCTTCACCGCGCACTGATCTTCCTGGTCGTTTCCTGTCCGTGTGCGCTGGTCATCTCGGTACCGCTGAGCTTCTTCGGCGGAATAGGCGGTGCATCCCGACGCGGTATCCGCGCTCAGGTAGATGATAAAAACATCTGCGCTGGAAACGACAAGCTGACGCGCGAAATCAACGTTGAAATGCTGCCCTACGATGCCGTGGGCACAATCGTTCATATCGCCGTGGACAGCACATACGCTGGCTACATCGTCATCTCCGACCGCATAAAGCCCACCGCTGCCTCTGCAATCGCACAACTCAAGCAGCAAGGCATCCGCCCCGCACCGTCATGCTGACCGGCGATATGCGCCGAGTCGGCGAACAGACTGCTCAGGCACTCGGGATCGATGAGGTACACTGCGAGCTGCTGCCTGCCGACAAGGTCACCGCTGTGGAAGAGCTGCTTGAGAAAACTTCCTCTAATGGCAAACTGATCTTTGTAGGCGACGGTATCAACGACGCCCCTGTACTCTCCCGCGCAGATATCGGCATTGCGATGGGTGCAATGGGTTCGGATGCCGATATCGAGGCCGCCGACATTGTATTGATGGACGATCAGCCTGAAAAGATTGCTCTCGCCATCCGCATCGCCGAAAGACCATCTCCATCGTGCGCCAGAATATCATCTTTGCACTGGGCATCAAGATGCTGGTGCTCATTCTGGCTGCATTCGGCACTGCAACTATGTGGGAAGCAGTATTTGCCGATGTAGGCGTATCGGTCATCGCCATTCTCAACGCAATGCGCGCTCTGAGCACACACCAGAAATAAATCAAAAGCATAAGTCGTTCGAACGGCTTATGCTTTATCTCTACTGATTTCTCTGTTATATTTGTTTCTGCTTTTTTAATGACATCCTCTGTCATCCCATATCATTTCATAGAATATATAACTGCCCGAAACGGCATATTCCCGGACGCTCGTCTGTGAAAAATACGCTTCATTCTCCTCATGAACGAAATATACCACATCTTCATCGAGCGTTCGCCTGCCCATCATCAGCGCGCGCGCTACCTGCAGACAGCGTTCATCGTAGAGCATTCCATGCGGGAACTGATGCGGCTCTCCCAACACCTCTTCCACAGAATCCGGAAACCACGGGCTGTCTACTCGATTCATAATTACACTGCCGAGCATCAGCAGCGTAGCATCGTCCTCATCCCTTCCGAGCGTATAGAGCGTTCGCGCCAGAGAAATGGTATCATCTCCCTCCGTCAGCCCCAAACCCGGAAGAATCAGCAGAGCAATCAGCAGCCCTGCGCATAAAATGCGCTTCATGAAAGGCACCTCTCTTACAAACAATGAAATGAGTATATCACACTTTATTCATCAATTCAACTTTTATGTAACAACTTTGAAACATTTAACA
>CAZYQB010000282.1:0-3105 GCA_964649595.1 uncultured Oscillospiraceae bacterium
GGCTGTCTGTGCGCATGAAGATCACCTCGTACAAGAATGTTCTTGCAGAAAGTACGCTGCGCTTGAGAGTATGCCCGGCTTACAGGTTTTTAATGTCCTCGTCGGTGACTTCGACATCCTCGTCTGCCGAGTAGGAGGGATCGCGCAGACCCATGTTGACCTGTGCGCCTTCAATCCGGGGATTGAGATAGATATCAAAGCAGCTATTGGCATAGGAAACGTGCAGGAAATGGGTGAAGGCAAAGCCGATAAGCAGATATAGGATCAGCACGATCGCCATGCCGTAGGGAACGAACAGGGCAACCAGCACCGGAATACCGATAGACAGACCCCAGATCAGCACCGACAGAGGCAGGCGGCTGAGCACGATAATCAGGCTGTTGCGAACCACGGTGCCGAAGCTCATGTCATAGGTGACCATCATGGGAGTGATGAGCATATTTGCCATCCACCAGATGCAGCACAGAACGATGATGATGGTTTGGAAGAAGTAGCCCATCGGATTTCCGGCTTGCGTCATATTGCCGTAAACCATGAAACCTACGAAGGTCAAAAGCAGAACAACGCCGTTGATAAGACCCAGCAGCAGACCGCCCTTCCAGTCGGTCTTGACCGCATCCCAGAAATCGCTGAATGTGAAGGTGTGCTGATCGCGCGACCAGTTTCTCAGAATATAGATCGAGCCGGTGCTGAACAGCGAGGAGATCATCAGGCAGGGGATGAGGATGAGCAGATAGGTGATGCCGTAGCTCAGGATGGTGGAGTTCAGCGTGGCGGCAGCGGCTGTATCGGTGGCTGCCAGCTCGATCTGGTTCATGACTACCTGATAGTTGAGAAAGCTCCAGATCAGTGCGGGCAGCGCGGCGATGGTGCAGGCGAGATTGACGCCAAACATACTGCCAAAGTGCATACGCAGCATTTCCAGAAACAATGCTACCCGGTTGGCGGGCAGCTGGTCAGGGGTATAGTCGGCTTTGCCGGCATTGCCGTAGTAGAACTTGTTCATCATTCCAGACATGAAAAAATTGCCTCCCTGTGTCGCCGCATAGTATCGGATGCGGCGCATCGTTCTTATAATGATACCACAAACAACGCCGTTTGCCAACCGCATCTTTTTGAAGAAGGCAGATGAATTTCGACGCGAGGATGGATAAATTTCGACATTTTTTAATTCAGTGCTATATCAGTGCTTCAATGACTGCATTGAGAACGTCCATGCCGCGTTCGGTCAGTGAAAGACGACCAGCGGTAAGCAGAGCCATGTCTTCGCGCATCAGCCGATCAATGATGCGTTTTTTGACCGGATAGTCTACGCCGCAGAGCATACGGTATTCATCCATGTCCATTCCCCGCACGGTTCTCAGGGAGAGCATGACTGTTTCCTCCAGCACGTCGGCAAAGTCAAGCGGCTGACGGTCAAACTCGCGCACGCCCGAAAGATATTCGTAAAGGTCCGGCGTGTTGCTGAAGCGCATCTCTTCCATCAGCGAATGCGCCGCACAGCCTAAGCCAAGGTATTCGCCCCGATGCCAGTATACCATGTTATGACGGCACTCAAAGCCGGGCTTGGCGTAGTTGGAGATTTCATAGCGGTGCATATCGTGCCGACGCAGAAGCTCGGCTGCCGCGTGCTGCATATTGAGCGTTGCTTCGTCGTCCGGCAGGGTGATCTTTCCCGCTTCAAATTGCTCACAAAGCGGTGTGCCCTCCTCTACGATCAGGCTGTACATCGACAAATGCTCCACATTAAGCCGCAGCGCATCCCGAAGCGTTTCGGCAAAGTCCTCTTCGCTCTGACCGGGCAGACCGTACATCAGATCGAGATTGATGTTGTCAAAGCCTGCGCTTCGGGCAAGACGAACTGCTTCTATGGCATCGCTGCGCGTATGAATGCGCCCGATGGCGTGCAGCAGCCGGTCGTTCATGGTTTGTACGCCGATGGACAGGCGGTTGATACCTGACGCACGATATTCGATCAGATTTTCGGGCGTGAGTGTACCGGGATTGGCTTCCATGCTGATCTCGGCATCCTCCGCCACGCGGAAGCAGGCGCGCACGGTATCCATGAGCGTCTGCATCTGCGCGCCGCTTAAAAGCGAAGGCGTACCGCCGCCGAAAAAGATCGTATTGACGATGCGGTCGGGATACCGACGTGACGCAGATGTGATTTCGGAAATGAGCGCGTTTACATAATCGCTCAGATGATGCAGGCAGTTCGGGTAGGACGGAAAATCACAGTAGGCACATTTGCGCACGCAGAACGGAATGTGTAGATATAAAGACAGCGGTTTCATCGGATAAAGTTGGTGCGCGCAGGGGCTTCGCGTTCGGGAAGGGTGATGCCTGCCTGCTTGCCCGCTTCGATGCACTTGATAAGCCATGCCATGTTTCTGCCGAGCGTGCGCATGATCTGCATACCTTCCTTATCTTCACGCACCTGTTCGGGGGTGTTTCCGTGTACCATGCACCAGTACTGCGAGGAAACCAGCGGCATCCGGTTGATGGTGGGATACTTGACGAGCTGATCGAGGGCGGCGGTGGTGCCTGCGCGGCGCGCCGAAACCACGCAGCCGCAGGGCTTATAGGCAAGCACGGCGGAGGCGGCGTAAAACAGGCGGTCGAGCACTGCTGTGACTGTACCCGATGCACCCGCATAGTGTACGGGTGAGCCGATGATCAGACCGTCAATATCCTGCACCTTTTCGATCAGGCGGTTTACTACGTCGTCATCGAATACGCATTTGCCCGTCCTGCGGCATCCGCCGCAGCCTGCGCAGCCGCGTACAGGCGCGGTACCCAGCTGAAAGATTTCGGTTTCGATACCTTCGGTATTCAGAGTGGATTCAACCTCGCTCAGGGCGGTGTAGGTGCAGCCGTGTGAATGGGGGCTTCCGTTGATGAGCAGAACTTTCATTTTATATACCTCCATTTATATACCTCCATATTTTATAGAAATGGGCGCGTGGAAGAAGCGAACCCTCCATGCGCCCATGTGTATATGAGTTTGTCTGCAAGGGCATTTAGTCCATCTTGAGAACCGCCATGAATGCTTCGCTGGGAACCTCCACCGAGCCGACCTGACGCATCCTCTTCTTGCCTTCCTTC
>CAZYQB010000283.1:0-3097 GCA_964649595.1 uncultured Oscillospiraceae bacterium
AGCGCAGCATCAGCCAGTTCAGCTCACCCACTATCCGGCGGTGCGCAGTAAATCGTGCTACGCCGCGTCCGCGTCCGTCGCAGCCGGGAAAAAGCCGCTTGGCAAGCTCGGTCACGCACGGCTCTCCTTTGATCGTCCAGACCTTGCTGCGGCGGTTGTAGCTGAGCGTGCCGTAGGTCAAACCGTTCTGCGGCACATCCTGCAGATAGGCAGGAAGATTCGGCGTTTTCTGCTCGTCCATGGGCGGCTCCTTTCGCTATTTAGTTCCCTCTAAGAGGGAGCTCTTTGGTGCTGACTTTATCCAAATGTCTGCGCTTGAGTCAATAACACATAGATCGCTGCTACGGCAGCGCGATGCCCCACAGCCGATTCAAGCCGAATACGACCACCGGCTTTCCGGCGATCCGATCGGGCAGCGAAACGCTGGTGTCCAGCACCAGTATGAGTGCTTCGATGCTTTGTGATTGCAGATAGCGCGTGCATTGCCGGATGAGTGCGGCGCGCCGGGGCTTTCCACGCTTGACCTCGATGCCGATGCCGTCGATCAGAAAGTCGATCCGGCAACGCGGCGCAATGCAGATCTCATGCTGTACGACAAAACCGCCGTCGCGAAGTGCGGCGGCGATCAGATCATGCAGCTGATATTCACTCTGTGCAAACGGTATGCGCAGAGTGGAGAGCGATTTTTTGATATTTTCGAGCTTTTGACAAGTAGATATGTTTTTCATGGAAGATTGAAAGAAAGTAGTGGACAAGGAAAAGAGAACGGAGGATCAGTACGGAGAGGGAGCATCACATTCGGGGCACTGAGTGAAACCGGCTTCGATGGCGCGGGTGAGCGTGACATCGGGTGTTTTTTCGTTTACATATTTGCAGGTCTCAACGTGATAGTATTTGCCGCTGTTGTTGCAGTATACGATGATCGGCTCAGGAGTGGCCGTGGCTTCGAGGATGATGGAAGTGTAGCGAGGAGCGTATATTTCGATGACCTGACGGTCGGCAGGTGCTTCGGGTCCCTGAACCTCTACACACGGAGTCTCATCCACCAGATAGATGCCGCCGGTCTGACGCTCCGGCGGATCGGTCAGAGGGAGCAGCACGGCGATCAGCAGCGCCGATACTGCCAGCGTTACTGCGGATTTGGCAAACAACGGGCAACGGGGGTTTTTCCACATGGCAAACAGACCGGCAGGAAAGCAGATAATCAGTGTAAGCAGGGTACCGATGCTTAGCCGATCTTTACGGGAATTTGTGCCTGTGGAGGGATGATGAGCAGCATTTCGATGAGCCGTATTTTTGGAAGCATTATTTACATTGCGAGTGTTTTCAGTGCGCAAGGTCATCACGCCTTTCTCTGGTAAGAACGCCTGCGATCAAAGTGCGCATGGCGGCTATGACAAACGGGACGAATGCCCGTAAAAATTTTTAAAAAGTTTTTTGAAAAACTCTATCTCATATCGAAGAGATATTGTATATGAATTTTGTCAAATCCACAAGAGTGCATACCAATTCTTTACTGATTGATTTCTAACTTTTTTATTAAGGAAGTATGACTAAGATGACTGCGTAAAATTAACTGAAATGATATGGGAAAATACTATTGCGGTGTAGTATACTGTAAAGTATAGTATTCAGCCGTATATGCATGGGAGTCTTGCGAAGGGGAGGTGAACAAAAAGATGACGAATGCGTTTGAAATTTTGGGAATTACCCCGGGGGCAGGCGAACAGGAGATCCGCAGGGCGCACAGAGAAATGGCACGCAAGTGGCATCCTGATCGGTTTCAGGCAGGACCTGAGCGAATGTGGGCGGAAAAGCGGATGACCGTAATCAACAATGCTTTTCAGGAGGCATTGACGATCAACAAAAATCCTTCGTTGGGATTGGCTTCCTCAACTCCTGAGCGAGAACAATTGGCGGATGTAAAGCGGCTGATGGAACTGGGACAGCTTTCTGCTGCCAGACAGGCACTGCTTCGCGTGGCTACACGCAGCGCGGAATGGAATTATTTGTTCGGCGCACTGCTGATGCGTCTGGGCGAATATGAAAAGGCGGTTTTGTACTTTGGGATCGCCAGCAGACAGCGTCCGCAGAATACGCAGTATCGTTCGGCATATCATAACGCGGAAGCCATCCGTAATCAGCGCAGAAGCGAGGACTTGTTTGGTCGGCTGATGCGTCCGTTCTCAGGCAGAAAAGGCTGAGCCGATAAAAGAGTCGATGAGAAAGACGATTAAAAGCGTAAATCAAAAGATCATAAATTATAATTTCAACGTCGTTTCGCAGGAAGCGGCGTTTTTTGATGCGATTTTTTGCAATGCGGTTTAGAAAACACCGCCCGATTCTGTGATCGGACGGTGCAAGAAACGAATGGATCTGCGGATAAATTACTTGCCGCACAGTTCGAGGGTATCGCGGGCGATAGCCAGCTCCTCGTTGGTGGGGATGACCATGACGGTGACCTTGGAGGTGTCAGCAGAGATAACGCCTTCATCACGCTTGTTGTTGTTCTTGGCGGGATCGATTTCAACGCCCATGAACTTCAGCGGTTCGCAAACCATCGCGCGGGCAACATAGTCGTTTTCGCCGATGCCTGCGGTGAAGATGATGGCGTCAACGCCGCCCATTGCCGCAGCGTAAGCGCCGATGTACTTGCTGATGCGGTATGCCCACATATCCAGAGCCAGCTTAGCGTTCTTGTTGCCTGCGTTGGCGGCTGTCCATACGTCGCGCATATCGCTGGAAACGCCGGATACGCCTGCGAAGCCGGACTTCTTGTTGAGCATGGTCAGAACTTCGGTGACGGTCATGCCTTCGTTGTTGGCGATGCACTCTACAACGGCGGGATCCAGATCGCCGCTGCGGGTGCCCATCAGCACGCCTTCCAGAGGAGTCAGACCCATAGAGGTGTCAACGCACTTGCCGTCTACAACCGCGCTCAGAGAAGAGCCGTTGCCCAGATGGCATACGATGACCTTCTTGCCCTTGCCCAGCAGCTCGGCAGCGCGACCGGAAACGAAGCGGTGGCTGGTACCGTGGAAGCCGTAACGGCGGATCTTATACTTTTCGTAGTACTCGGTGGGGATGCCGTACATAT
>CAZYQB010000284.1:0-3087 GCA_964649595.1 uncultured Oscillospiraceae bacterium
AATTTTACACCATCCTCGCCGGATGCCTTCGAAATCACCAAAGGAATGATTACACCTACTGCCAGATAAGCAGTCGCTGCCAGAAGCCCCAGCGAAAAATGGATTTTTCCGATGAATCCGATCATAATTGCCGAAAACAGGGCAGCAATAGCGATGGGCGAAATCGTGTGCGCGTAAAATACTTCAAGAAGCTCGATATCAGAGGTAATTACCGAGATCAAATTGCCTTTATCCTTACCTTCTAACTTTGCCGGACACAGACGGCGAAGTGCGCCAAATACTTTGTCTCGAATCAGCGCCAACAGTTTAAAAGCAATGAAATGATTGCATGCCTGCTCACCGTATCGCAATCCTGCGCGCGCGACCGAAAACACGATCATGCAGGCAAATGCCATGCCCGTGCCGATGGCAGCAGGCTTCCCAAGCACATTCAGCAGCGCATATCCACCGAAAATGGTGATAAATGCTGCACACAGATGTCCGATCAGTCCCATGGTAATCGCCAACAGCATATATCCAGTCAGCGGCTTTACCAAACCAATCAGGCGTGACATGACGTTAAAATGACTGCGCCTCATGTCCTTACGCTCCTTTCGGTATACTTTTCGAGTTGCTGCTGTGCCTGCCAGAGCCTGTCATAGCAGCCGCCTTGAGGAAGCATCATGTGTGTTCCAGATTCGACGACATTTCCATCCTGCATGACATAAATATTGTCCGCACCGACCACATTAGCAAGACGGTGAGATATCAAAATGACTGTTTTCATCTTTGCCAGCGCATGAATCTGTGCCATGATGTCATTTTCACTCTCCACATCGATATTAGAGGTAGCTTCATCAAAGATGTACACCGGGCTGTCATGCAGCAATGCTCGTGCCAACGCAAGGCGCTGCCGCTGACCGCCGGAAAGGTTGCTTGCCTGTTCGCTCAGAACGGTGTCCAAACCATTTTCCGAACGCAGGAAATCGGCAAGATTCACTTTCTGGACCGCGTTCCAAAGCTCCTTATCGGTTGCGTTCGGCTTACCCATCAGCAAGTTATCGCGTACAGTGCCCTTAAACAGATAACTTGCATGCCCGACATATGTGATAGTCTGCATCAGCATATCCTCGCGTATCTCTCGAATCGGTACGCCGCCTACCGTTACGCTGCCTTTAAATCTTCGATTCTTCCCCATGAGGATGGCGGCGATGGTGGACTTTCCGCAGCCGCTTTCACCTACGATAGCAGTAAAACTGCCTGCCTGGAAAGTCATGTCCACGCCGTGCAATACCTCGCGTTCTTCATCATAGGAGAAACGCAGATCGCTCAGTGAAATGTCACAGCCTTTGGGCATGAGATCACCTGTCTGCTCTTCAGGCAGATCAAGCAACTTGAAAATCTTGTCACTGGCGGCCATGCCGTTCATAGCGATATGAAAGAAACTACCCAACTGTCGCATCGGAATGAAGAAATCCGACGACAACAGAACGATCATCAGCGCACCAGCCATGTCCACATTGCCTGCACGCAGTTGTGCGACCGCCATAATCATACCCAAAGCCGCGCCGCCGTAGGCAATCAGATCCATAATGGTAACGGAGTTGAGCTGCATGGTCAACACTTTCATAGTAATGCGGCGAAAATGTTCACTTTCTTCATTCATACGTTCATGGCGAAGTGCATCGGTCTGATATATCTTCAGCGTAGTCAACCCCTGCAGATTCTCAAGAAAGGTATCGCCTAACGCAGTATATTGTCCCCAGTACTTGCTCAGCAGCTTCTTCGCCCATGTCTGCACTGCTGCGATGGCTGCAGGAATCATCGGTACGCAGATCAGCAGTACAACAGCAGCGGGCACGTTGACAAAACACAACACGGCAAAGAGCGTTATCGGAGCGAGCATCGCATAGAAGAACTGCGGCAGATATGCACCAAAGTAAGTTTCCAACTGATCCACACCTTCAACCGCTACCTGTACCACCTCGGATGTGCGGACCTTCTCCGCGTAGGATGCTCCCAACCGCAGCAGCTTTTGATAAATCGCTTCTCTTAAAGTGGACTTGACCGTCTTTGAGGACAAATAGCCCATTCTGCTGGACACAATCGCACAGATGAAGCGCACGATCAGCGCAGCCGCACCAACAGTTGCTGCCGTAGCGATTACTGCCACATCTGCAGTGTCGTTTAACAGCTTGGCAAGCAGGTGTGCAATACTGCCCATCAAACAGATATTTGCCGCCAGCGAACCCCACTGAACAGCCACATTCCGCATAACGTACTTTTTGCTTTCGGGAACCACGTCGATCAGACGCTTGTTGATCATCATACGATCAGCCTCCATGATTATTAGTCAAAGCTAACTGATGTGTTTTTTATTTGCGCTGCAATATCTTTGCCTGCAGCGCATGAGTTATCTACAACTAACCCGAATATATCACGTCAAAAGCATAATGTCAAGAATGACACATGGATTTAACGCCGAAGGGTCATGAAAAAAGTCATCTATTTCAAGAAGGAAGTTCTTCTCAAATAGATGACTTTTTGCTGTGACTGCCTATGTAACAAGCCTTTGCATCGGACAGCTACAAGAACATTCGTCTCTCTACTGATTCGCGTGCTGGTCTGCAAATCCCAAGAAAAATCAGCACACCCCCCAATGCTGCAAGTGCAATCAGCGGATACAGCGACCAGCCAATAAATAAAGCACCTTCAAATGTAATGCTCATCAGCCACTCCATCAGCAGCATAAATGCACCCAGCGCGATGCTTGCACCTCCGAAGATAAACAATCCACCGCGACGAACATACCATAGAAGCGTTACCACCGTTATAACGATCAGACCGATTCCGACCGTTACAGGCAGAGCAAAGCTTAAAAACCATTTGCCGCCTGTTGCAAGGGCTATATACAACAAATACAATACCGCAGCAGCGAAATCGCAGGACACAAATATCACCGGATTGGGATTTTTGAACCATATCGGCAGCACGATTATTACATAGCCTGCCATCAGCGCGCCGATCACATAGCTCGACCATGTGATACCACGATTAAATTGCCAATCGCACAGCAGCACGATCAGCGCTGACAGCACAAACAGAACC
>CAZYQB010000285.1:0-3076 GCA_964649595.1 uncultured Oscillospiraceae bacterium
GCATATATGACTACGCAAAGACCATAAGCATCACGCGCTTTGATGGTTTGTCCGACTCCAAGAACTTCTATCGCGACAGTAAGCGTGTGGCTCCTTACAACGTGGTCGGTCGTCTGGCTCAGATGTATGAAGCTGCCGAGGCACCCGATGCAGAAACGCTGCACACGCCTCTGAGCTTCAGTGCGGAAAACCCCACCATTAAAGGCGAGGATGTCAGCGTATTCCGCATCCCCTACAGTGAGACGCTCGGCTACTATCCCTCTTATGAATATCTGGAGGATGAGGGCGTATATCGCCGTTACTACAATCGTCAGGATATGCTTGACGGCGCAGACGGTTCCAACTATGATTTTGAGAATGTCATCGTAATGTATGTTGATTATTCATGGTATGATGGCGCATCTGATCGCCCGATCGTTGCCCTGACCGGCACCAACAAGTGCGAATACTTCATCGGCGGCAAGCATTTCACCGGTACATGGAGTCGCAGCAGTGTCAACGAAAGCACTGTTTACTATGATGAGGAAGGCAACGAGGTCCTGTTCAAGCCCGGAAAGACCTTTATTCAGATGCTCAGAACTGGCTTTGAAGTAGAAATCGTCGAATAAGCTGATTATCTCCCCAATGATTGTAACCAACAGGGAATGCTGACGTAGATACAGCATTCCCTGTTCTTAAAATTGAAAGGATGTGCTGCAAAGGATGCGGAATATTGTAAACATTGTCAATTTTATTCGCGGTGCGGAACCGCGCGCGAGGAAACGCGATCTGGCGGCGCCGGTGCGCGGTCAGATTGAACTGATGAAGAAATATGACCTGCCAGGTACGTTTCTGGTGCAGTATGATGCGATGATCCGTGAGGATATTGCTGAAATGCTGCTTGCGCTAGATGAAGAACAGTTTGAAATCGGAATCTGGCTGGAGATGAATCAGCCGCACGTGGAAGCGGCTGGACTTAAATGGCGCGGCAGAGAAGGCTTTGAATGGGATTGGCACGCACACGTCGGCTTTTCGGTAGGTTATACGCCGGAGGAGCGAGAAAAGCTGATCGACACCATCTTTGAAAAGTTTCAGCAGATATTTCATCGCAAGGTACGCACCGTGGGTTCGTGGATGATCGATGCCCATTCGCTTGCCTATATGACTGATAGGTATCAGATCGAGGCAAGCTGCAACTGCAAGGATCAGTGGGGCACGGATGGCTATACCATTTGGGGCGGATACTGGAATCAGGCGTATTATCCAAGTCAGAGAAATGTGCTTTCCCCGGCGCAGAGCGATGAAATGCAGATCACAACGCCGGTGTTCCGTATGCTAGGCAGCGACCCGGTCACACAGTATGACCTCGGTATGAAGATTGATGAAGGTGCGGTTGCGCTGCAGGGCGTGGAGTCTCTGGAACCGGTATATGGATGTTCGGGCTCTGATCCCGAATGGGTGGACTGGTTTATGCGCCAGAACTTCACCGGAGGCAGCCTTGCCTTTGCCTATGCACAGGCAGGACAGGAGAACAGTTTCGGTTGGAATGCCATGAAGGATGGACTGAACTATCAGTTTGAACGGTTCGCGAAGTGGCGCGCAGAAGGCAGACTGATCGTTGAGAAGATGTGCGAAAGCGGCGCATGGTATAAGCAGAATTTCGTGCAGACACCTGCTACGGCGGTTAGCTCTCTGGAGCCGTTCGGCGAAAGACAGGCTCAGTCGGTGTGGTATAACTGCAAAAACTACCGCGCAAATCTGTATCGTGATGCTGAAGGACTGCGCATCCGTGACCTGGTGCTGTTTGATGAACGATATGAAGAACGCTATCTCAGAGACGTTTGCACTACTGAATATCTGGTATACGATAACCTGAGTGTGATCGACGGCAATCGCATGAGTGGCGAAGGTGTCCATGCAGGCGGCTGGCTGGTGGATGAAAACGGCAGCAATCTTTCTGCAGAACCGATGAGCACGGCGGAGGAGGAAAATGTTCTGCGCGTGCGTTCGGGCAGGTATGGATTTGTGCTCAGTGAAGATGAGATCATGATTACCGGCGGCGCAGCGGTGGAACTGCGCTGGAGCGCCTGCCGCACGCCGTATTGCGGCGCAGAAGGCAATTTGCTGCGGTATGAATATCGGGGAATGAAGTACGCGCTGAAGGTGCTTAAAGGCGGCGTGAGCGCGTCTGAGAGGCTTGTGCTGCTGCCCGAGGATGGGGAACTGCGCATTGCATTGATAAGAGAATAAAACATATCTCTATCGAATTGGAAAACGGACTGCAGAGCAGAGGTCAAAATTCTGCTGCAGTCCGTTTTTTATGTGAGGGCTTTAAAGTGCTCGATGAGTGTCGGCAGTTCCTTTCGAGAGCGAATGTGATAGACGGATTTTTTACAGTCCGCGATCATGGCGTGATATTTTGCGCGCTTCTTTTTGTTGAAATTCCATATGTACTTGAGGAATGAGAGGTCAAACCTCTCCGGACAGCCTGCGCCCATATCGGGGCGGGTACGCCCGTAAGAGGAGAGGACACGTTTGAGCACACCTATGAGGCACACCATGCGCGGCAGGTCGAAATAAATGATCGTGTCGCATTTTTCAAGGCGGATGTCAAGCGTGCGGTCATAGTTGCCGTCGATGATCCAGCGATCTTTATCGACCTCTGCGCGCAGCAGTTCGTCAAACTCTTCTCTTGAAATGTGCTGCCAGCCTTCTCTCCACCACAGCTGATCGAGATGAACAAGCGGAAGTCCTGTTGCCTCGGCAAGTTTTCTTGCCAGCGTTGATTTTCCGCTGCCGCAGCAGCCGATGATGATAATGCGCTGATGGGACATGGGTGTATCGCCTCCTTGGTATATATTAGTTTTGCGTGAGAGGGAAAATACTGCGGACTCGCCGTAAAAACGAATCCGCAGTATTATGTTATAGAACTTTCTTGGTATAGAATACCAGATCCATACCTTCTTTGACGGGTTTGATCTGTCTGTTTTTGCGGTAGCCCACTTTTCGTATAGATGGCAGAGCTTTTTCTCCTGCGTGATGGTGTCCAATTCCTAACGCGTTGTCTTCGGATGCTGCGCTTCTAACAGGCGTATAG
>CAZYQB010000286.1:0-3050 GCA_964649595.1 uncultured Oscillospiraceae bacterium
TCCTAAGCCGGTGCCTTTGCTCAATTCGATTGCCCCCGGTGCGGTTAAGAAGCTATCAGAGCAGGGCGTTATTCGGGTGAGCGATCAAATCGTGATGCGCACGCCCTACAAGGCGCTCGACGGCGGTGAAGGAGTCGATCCGCCGCTGATGCCTTCTCAGCAAGATGCGGTCGAGTTGATAAAAAGAGCGCTTGACGGCGAGGGCGGTCAATTTTTGCTGCACGGCGTTACGGGCAGCGGCAAAACGGAGGTCTATATTCGTGTTATTCGCGAGGTGCTGCGCAGCGGAAGAGGGGCAATTGTGCTGGTGCCGGAAATTTCGCTGACACCACAGATGGTTGACTGGTTTCGCAGACGCTTCGGAGGCGATGCAGCAGTACTGCATTCAAGACTCTCTGCGGGTGAGAGATTTGATGAATGGCGCAGAATATATTCCGGAGAAGCGCGCGTTGTAATCGGTGCGCGTTCTGCGATCTTCGCGCCGATAGAAAATCCGGGCATTATCATCGTGGATGAGGAGCATGAATCCAGCTATGTCTCTGACAACAGACCGCGCTATGATGCAAGGGATATTGCAAAGTGGCGCGCGGAATATCATCATTCGGTCATGCTGTTGGGCAGCGCCACACCGTCGATTGCCACTTACATGAAGTGTATGCCGGGCGTAAAGCCTTGGAATAAGCTGACATTGATCGAAATGAATGAGCGCGTGCGAGGACGTGCGCTGCCTGATGTCGAAATTGTGGATATGCGGAACGAATTGACCCAGGGCAACAAATCGATTTTCAGCGGTGCGCTGCTCAGAGAAATGAAAAGCTGCCTCGAAGAAGGACATCAAATTATTCTCTTCATCAATCGCCGCGGATATTCTACGTTTGTATCGTGTCGTTCATGTGGTCATGTGGAAAAATGCGATCAATGTGATGTGTCAATGACCTATCACATGGCGGATGATACTATGCGCTGTCATTACTGCGGAAACGAGCGAAAACCTCCAGTGCGCTGTCCGGAATGCGGCAGCAAATTCATTCGCTATTTCGGAACGGGTACGCAGAAGGTGGAGGAAGAAGTGCTTGCGCGTTTTCCGGGTGTGACCGTATCGAGAATGGATGTGGACACCACCGGCGGCAAGGATTCGCATGAAAAGATACTTTCCGAGTTCAGAGCCGGAAAGTCGCAGGTGCTGGTCGGAACGCAGATGATCGCAAAGGGATTGGATTTCCCGAATGTTACGCTGGTAGGCGTGGTTGCGGCAGATTTGTCGCTTCACGTGCCGGATTACCGCAGCGTAGAGCGTACGTTTCAGCTCATTACGCAGGTGGCGGGACGCGCAGGGCGTGCGGAATATCCGGGCAAGGTAGTTCTGCAGACTTATGATCCCGAACATTACGGGATCCGGCTTTCTGCAAAGCAGGATTATCGAGCATTTTATTTTATGGAGGAAAAGCAGCGCAGGCGCGGATTGTATCCGCCGTTTACAGTGCTGGCGAGACTGCTTGTGTCCTCAAAAAGTGAGGGGACGGCGCAGGAAGCGGCACTGGCTCTGGAAGCAAAGCTGAACGAATTTATTGATTCTGATCCAGCGATTCGCCGGGATGTGGTACAGATGCGTGCCTTGGAAGCGCCGCTTAAAATACTGCGCGGCGAAATGCGCTGGCAGGTTTTCTTAAAGATGTATGCAAAGGATCCGTCAGAGAGGGTCATTTCGTATATGGAGTCGCTAGAAGAAATTTCTTTTGAAGGTGTTCGGGTGGAGTTGGAAGTCAATCCGAATGCCATGCTGTAAAAGGCGGAGTGTTGAAAGGAGCTGAACACCAATGGCGGTGATGAAGGTTTATCGTATGGGCGAAGATGTGCTCAGAAAGAAGTGCCACCCGGTCAAACTGTTTGACCGTCGGCTGACTGCGCTCTTGAAGGATATGGCGGAGACCATGTATGCTGCGGATGGCGTGGGTCTGGCGGCACCTCAGGTGGGCATTCTGCGCCGGATCGCTGTAATTGACGTAGGTGACGGTCTGATTGAGCTGATTAATCCGGAGATCATTGCTTCGGAAGGTGCTTATGTGGATATCGAAGGCTGCCTGAGCATTCCCGGTCGACGTTGCACGGTGCAGCGTCCCGAAAAGGTAACTGTGCGTGCGATGGATCGCAAGGGACGCACCTTTGAGTTTGAAGCGGAAGGCTTCTTGGCGCGAGCCGTCTGTCACGAGCTGGATCATCTCGACGGCATTCTGTATGTGGATAAGATGATTGAGGATGTCACCGAGGAACTGAGAAAAAAGGGTGAAATTTAAAGATGCGGATCGTATTTATGGGCACGCCGGAGTTTGCTGTGCCCTCCTTTAATGCGCTGGTGGAAAACGGATACGATGTAGTGGCGGCATTTACTCAGCCGGATCGCCCGTCCGGACGCGGCAACAAGCTAACCGCCTGTCCCGTCAAAGTGGCGGCGCAGAAAAAGGGCGTTCCGGTTTATCAGTTTGAGCGCATTCGCCGCAAGGAAGGCAGAGAGGCGCTCGAAGCACTCAAACCTGATCTATTTGTCACTGCGGCATTCGGTCAGATCCTTTCCCAGCGCCTGCTTGATATTCCGCCGATGGGCACGATCAATGTGCACGCATCACTGCTGCCCAAATATCGCGGCGCCGCACCGATCAACTGGTGTATTGCAATGGGCGAAAAGACAGCCGGTGTAACGACCATGTTCACCGACGCGGGCGTGGATACCGGCGACATGGCGCTGCGCGTTGAAACGCCGATCGGTGAAATGGAAACCGGCGGTGAGCTGACGGTGCGTCTGGCAAAGCTGGGCGCAGACCTTTTGATCGAGACACTTAAAAAGCTCGAAATCGGTGAATGTCCCCGTACGCCTCAGGATGAAGCACTTTCCTCTCATGAACCGATGCTTTCCCGTGAGGATGGTCTGATCGACTGGAATATGAGTGCAGAGGAAATTGCCTGCCGCGTGCGTGGATTCAATCCGTGGCCGGGCGCTTACACCTATTTGCCGGACGGCGGTACAATGAAGCTGTGGCTGGCGCGCGCCGTGG
>CAZYQB010000287.1:0-3035 GCA_964649595.1 uncultured Oscillospiraceae bacterium
GTGATCGCGTTTGCAAAGGTGCTGCCCAGCAGATAGCCGATCAGCGGCATCACAGCCTGCGAACCGCCAAACCACAGACCCGCAGACACCATGTGCCTTTTTTCCAGACGCTCCACGCTTAGTCCTTTGCAAATTGCAATCGCAAAAGCGTCCATAGAAAGACCGATGGCCACAACAAAAAGTTCCCAGATTCCCATACTACATTCCTCCAAAGCGATGATGATTTCTGCGGCGGAGGATCGCTATATATAAAAAATAGACGAACCTCACCTGCTAACACAGCAGATAAGTCTCGTCATTTCAGATGCAGCCAGGAATTCGTTTCCAGTATGTTGACGGCATCACACATTGTGCTGACTACTCCCTTATACTATTTTTATTGTACATCCAAATTCATTTTGAGTCAATATGATCAGCGTTCTGCATTTGGGATAGATTGCTGCAAGTGTCCCAAAATGTAACGGATTTTCTGAAATGAGCAAAAGTACGACGCTCAGAAAAAGTTGTTCAAGCTTGTTCCTCTGCCCATGCTTATAATTTATACCACTATTTATGGGCATTAATACAAGCGTAACAAAAGAGGCGATATCGAAATAACGTCTGCGGAGAAGTATGAAAATACTTAGTGCCTGATAGGGTGACTCACCGTATTGGTTTTTAGCTTTGCACGCACTTTACGTTACCTTGCGTCCAGATTTGAATGTGGTAACTTAGGACTGGCTTAACTTCTCTTGAATGCTCAACATCGGCAAAACATAGCAAAACAGGGGAGTGGGTTAGTTAAACGAAAGCTCGGGTAGTCATGCGATATCTCTGTGGTAATAAGGCGAAAGCTTCTGGCCTTTGCACACACCTGTCGAGGGTGGTTGCATTGTATCAGAAAATTAGCCGGTTTGGCAGCTTGACCACGGTTTTTTCTATGGACGTTTGAAGGGGGTTAATTAGCAGCTGCGTTGGTATTACCGCCCCAGGTTTCTACGCAGAAACCCTTATGACCGCAGCAGGTGCAGGTCAACTTGCGGGTGCGCAGGGTATGTCTGGCAAAAAAAGCCTCACGGAAATTGGGGCGGAATACGCAATGGCACTGAGGACAGATGTACTTGACAGAATCGAAATAGAGGTGGATCATCCATGTCATTATGGGGATGACAATGACTGCCCATGCGGCAAATGGTATCCACAGCCCTTTGACGATCAACAGGATAATAGCTGTCCATTCCAGCACTTCCATTGCAATTCCAATGATAAGCATACGGTAGTAGAGTTGGTTGAGCTTCTTCTTGTTTTCCATAACCAGCGCCATATCTCCGATGGATTCAACCGAGAACCTTGAAACATTCTTAAGTCCCTTCTGCAGCTCGCGCAGGCGATCAAGCTGGGTCTGCTTTTGCTGAATTTCTTCTTTGAGCAGCTGCTCTTGCTGTTTAAGCAGCAGATCGATTATGCTGCCCGGATTTGCCTCATTCAGCAGCTGAGAGATGACATTGATAGACAGACCGAGATCTCTCAGAAAGCAGATGAGCTTCAGCCGCCGTACATCCTCATCGGTATACAGTCGACGTCCGCCTTCAGTCAATTCGCTGGGAATAAGTATGTTTCGGGAGTCGTAATACTGAACGGTGCGCACTGTCACGCCGCACTTCTTAGCGATTTCTCCGGTCGTATAGTGAGACATGGTTTCTGACCTCCTTCTTCTGTCATTTTACAGCATAACGCAGCGTAACGAGCAAGTCCTGACGCAGGGGAATTTTAGGCTTTTTTGTATTCTACCATATATCTTGAAGATGGGGGATATGACGCAGATAAAGAAGCTTCTCTTCCCGATGTGGTCGGAAAGAGAAGCTTGATAGGCTGTGAAAACTTTAAGCTGCTTGTTTATGCTCGTGTCGTCTTGCGAAAGGAAAGTGCGCGGATGACGATCAGAGTGGCGACCATCATTACAATAGAGAGAGGTAGAGTGATCATCCAGTTCTGAATAAAGCCGGTAATCAGGTAGGATACAAAGGAGAAGCCTGCTACGGTGAGTGCGTACGGCAGTTGAGTAGAGACATGATTGATGTGCTCACACTGTGCACCGGCAGAGGACATAATGGTGGTATCAGAGATGGGGGAGCAGTGATCGCCGCAGACTGCGCCGGCGAGACAGGCGGACATACCGATGATAGCAAGCTCACTGCCACCCGGAAATACATCCAGCACGATAGGGATCAGAATACCGAAGGTGCCCCAAGAGGTGCCTGTTGCGAAGGAGATTCCGCAGGCAACCAGAAAGATGATGGCAGGCAGGAAGTTCTGAAGCGATTCTGCATTTGCAAGAGCTGATTTAACGAACGTGTCGGATTCCAGCAGACCAGTCATGGTTTTAAGGGCGGTTGCCATGGTGAGGATAAGGATGGCGGGAACCATGGCATTGAAGCCTGCGGGAACACATTCCATAGCTTCCTTAAAGGTGAGAAGGCGACGGCAGATCAGATAGATCATGGTGAACAGTAGCGCTACCAGACCACCAATGGACAGACCGATGGCAGGGTCCGTGTTGCTGAAGGCACCGGCAAAGTCATGGAAGAATACACTGTCGGCAACGAAGAATTCGCCGACATAGATCAAAGCGACGACGGACAGCGCGATCAGCACCAGAATCGGCAGTATCAGATCGATCACACGACTCTGACGGTTGGTGTCAACGGTGTCGTTGCGGTGATTGATTTCTTTGCCATTCATAACGACTTCGCTGCCGTAGGTGAACAGATCTCCGTTCGCAGCGTTTTCCTCATGCTTGCGCATCGGACCGAAATCAAACTTCATCAGCGTGATGGCAACGATGAAGACCAGAGTCAGCAGGGAGTAGAAGTTATAGGGAATGGCGCGGCAGAACAGTGCCAAAGAAGAGATGGCTTCACCCGAAGCGGTAGTAACAGAGCTGGTATACTTGGCAACGGCAGCTGCCCACGAGGAGATGGGCGCGATCATGCAGATGGGGGCGGCGGTGGCATCGATAATATATGCCAGTTTAGCGCGGCTGACTTTGTGGGCAT
>CAZYQB010000288.1:0-3033 GCA_964649595.1 uncultured Oscillospiraceae bacterium
CTGAGATGCAAAGAGTAGCTGAAATGATGCTCGAAAGAGCAAAGGCTCTGCTGGCTGACGGCACGGTTGACCGTGTGGTTGCCTGGGAGACTGGCGAGTTTTTCTATGACCTGACTCCGGCTGTACTGACTGCCGACAGTCTTGATAAGTTTGTTTATAATGGCTTCTCCGGCGCAAATCTGAGCAAATACATGATTAAGGAATGTGCCAAGGAAGGCGCAGGTCGCGCGCTGGTATTCCTCAAGCCCTGCGACAGTTACAGCTTCAATCAGTTGATTAATGAGCATCGCGTGGACCGCGCCAAGGTCTATCTGATCGGCGTAGAGTGCCGCGGTATGCTGGATATCCGCAAGGTTCGTGATATGGGCATCAAGGGCATCACCGCCATCCGCGAGGAAGGCGATGAGCTGGTCGCCGAGACCATCTACGGCGAGAAGAAGTGCGCCCGCAAGGATGCGCTGCTTGAAAAGTGCCTTTGCTGCAAGGGTCAGAAGTGGGTCGTTTACGACGAGCTGCTCACTACCGGCGAAGAATTCACCGTAGGCGGCGAGGATCGCTTTGCCAAGGTGCGCGAAGTGGAAGCCATGAGCACCGAGGAGCGTTTCGCTTTCTGGCGCAACGAGCTGAGCAAGTGCATCCGCTGCAACGCCTGCCGCAATGCCTGTCCTGCCTGCTCCTGCCTGCAGTGCGTATTCGACAATCCCAAGTCCGGCATTGCCTCCAAGGCAAACGCTGATGATTTCGAGGAAAACCTGTTCCATATCATTCGCGCTTTCCATGTAGCCGGTCGTTGCACCGACTGCGGCGAATGCAGCCGCGTATGTCCTCAGGGCATCCCGCTGCATCTGCTCAACCGTAAGTTCATCAAGGACGTTGATGAATTCTACGGCGAGTTCCAGGCAGGTGCTGACAATACCACCAAGTATCCGCTGACCAACTTCACCAAGGGTGACGTTGAGCCGAGCATCGTAACGGACAGAGGAGGCGACAAGTGATGCTGAAGATTTCCATCAATCGCGCCGGTGAGCTGTTTGCCAAGATCGCCGAAGCCCAGTCGCTGTATCTGCCCATTGAAAAGGCAGGTCAGGTTGATTACGATAAGTGGACTGCGGATGCCAAGGTTTCTCTGAATCATCTCAACACTACCAAGTCTGCGAAGGATCTGTTCTTCCCTCAGGTGGAACGCATGGTCAACTTCAAGATGGACGGCAAGAACATCGAGATCAAGGCTCAGCCTCTGTCTGAAGAGAAGTTCGTACTCTTCGGCGTTCGCGCCTGCGATGCCAAGAGCATGGAGATTCTCGACAAGGTGTTCCTTGCTCAGCCGGTGGATAGCTTCTACGCGGCACGCCGCGCCAACGGCACCGTTGTTGCCATGGCTTGCAGTGAGCCGGAGGAGAGCTGCTTCTGCTCTGTATTCGGCATTGATGCTGCTCAGCCTGCGGGCACCGACGTTGTGACCTGGATCGCTGAAGGCGAGCTGTACTGGAAGGCTCTGACCGAGAAGGGTGCTGATCTGACCGCACAGGTTGAAGCACTCTTCACCGAAGGTGACGATGCCGTTGTTGAAGCTCAGCAGAAGGCTGTTCGCGAACTGATGGACAAGCTGCCTCTGGCAAAGCTTGACCTCTCCAAGTTCAAGCCCGAAGCACTCAACGAGTTGTTCAATTCTCCCAAGTGGGCGAAGCTGAGCCAAGCCTGCCTTGCCTGCGGCACCTGCACCTTCGTCTGCCCGACCTGTCAGTGCTACGATATCCGCGACTACGATACCGGTCACGGCATCCAGCGTTTCCGCTGTTGGGACTCTTGTATGTATTCTGATTTTACCATGATGGCTCATGGTACCAACCGTCCGGATCAGATGCAGCGTTTCCGTCAGCGCTTCATGCACAAGCTGGTTTATTTCCCGTCCAACAATGACGGTGTATACGGCTGCGTAGGCTGCGGTCGCTGCGTCAGCAAGTGCCCGATTTCCATGAATATTGCCAAGGTGATTAAGGCGTTGGGGGAAGATGAATGATGAATAATATCGAAATGCAGATTCCGATGCTGGGTGTCGTTACCGACATCCGCCAGGATACGCCGGACATCAAGACCTTCCGCGTGAATACCATCACCGGCGAAGGCAAGTGCTTTGACCACAAGCCCGGTCAGTGCGCAATGCTGTCCATTCCGGGCGTAGGCGAGGCGATGTTCTCTATCACCTCCTCTCCGACCGAAAAGCGCTTTCAGGAGTTCTCCATCAAAAAGTGCGGCTGTCTGACTGATTGGCTCCATCAGATGGAGGTCGGTCAGCAGGTTACTATCCGCGGTCCGTACGGCAACGGCTTCCCGGTAGACACCGTTCTGAAGGGACAGAACCTGCTGTTCATTGCCGGCGGCGTTGGTCTTGCTCCGCTGCACTCCGTCATCAATTACGTTCTGGACAACCGTGCCGATTACGGTCGTGTTGACATCGTTTACGGCGCGCGTTCTGCCGACGATCTGCTGGACCTGAAGGAAATTCAGGAAAGATGGATGCATGAGGAGAACGTCAACGTATACCTGACCATTGACCGTCCGCAGGAAGGCTGGGACGGCAAGGTCGCATTCGTTCCGGGTTACGTTGAGGAGCTGGGCTTCGATCCGGACTGCAAGGTTCTGGTTTGCGGACCGCCCATCATGATCAAGTTCGTGCTGGTCTCCCTGACTAAGCTGGGCTTCGACAAGACTCAGATCTTCACTACTATGGAGCTGAGAATGAAGTGCGGCATCGGCAAGTGCGGTCGCTGCAACATCGGCGATAAGTATGTCTGCAAGGATGGTCCGGTATTCCGCTTCGACAAGCTCAACGAACTGCCGAACGAATATTGATGAAGGCGTCGGGCGCACCGGATCAAAATAAAGTGCGCCCGGCTGGCTGCCTCAAAAGTGGAGGAAAAGACAATGGAAAATATGGTTACCGTATATCTGTACGGCAAGAAATATGAAGTGCCTTCTGATCTGACGATCATGGAAGCGTTCGAATATGCCGGCTACAAGCTGGTTCGCGGC
>CAZYQB010000289.1:0-3029 GCA_964649595.1 uncultured Oscillospiraceae bacterium
CGCCGCAGACAAATGCACCTGCACCCAAACGCAGACCGATATCAAAGCAGAAATCGGTGCCGAAGATGTTCTTGCCCAGCAGACCGGCCTGACGAGCCTGTTTGATAGCGATCTCCAAACGCTTTACGGCGATGGGATACTCGGCACGAACATAGATATAGCCCTGATCGGCACCGATCGCATAACCGGCGATCGCCATGGCTTCGAGCACAACGTGGGGATCGCCTTCCAGAACGGAACGATCCATGAATGCGCCCGGGTCACCCTCGTCGGCATTGCAGCATACATACTTCTGATCGTTTACGGAGTTGTATGCAAACTGCCACTTGGTTCCGGTGGAGAAGCCTGCGCCGCCTCTGCCGCGCAGACCGGAACGCTTCACGATGTCGATAACTTCCTCACGACTCAGCTCGGTCAGGCACTTTGCCAGCGCCTTATAGCCGTCGAAAGCGATATATTCATTGATATTTTCCGGATCGATTACGCCGCAGTTGCGCAGAGCGACACGATTCTGCTTCTTGTAGAAATCGATATCATCCAGAGCACGGATGGCACCGCTGGCATCTACGGAATCTTTGTGCAGCAGGCTGGTCACGATGCGACCCTTGACCAAATGCTCCTCAACGATCTTTTCAACATCCGCAACCTTGATGCGGCTGTAGAAAGCGCCTTCGGGATATACGATAACGACCGGACCGGCTTCGCACAGACCGAAGCAGCCGGTATGAACCAGTTTTACTTCCTTTTCAAGACCGTTTACGGCGAGCAGCTCTTCAAAGCGCTTGAGCAGCTCGGTCGAACCGGACGACGTACAGCCCGTGCCGCCGCAGATCAGAACATGGGAACGGAAAAGCTCCATAACGGTTGTACCTCCTCAAATATGCAGGCGAGTTTGTCTGATTTTGCTTTCGGTGTTTATCTCAGAATCTATTACATATATTCTACAACGATCTTGCCGCCTACGATATGTTCCTCAACGATTCTGCTGACCATCTCAGGCGTTACGCGAGTGTAGAGAACCTTTTCCGTACCGGGACAGCTGACCTCAACTACCGGCTCCATCGCGCAGTAGCCCATACAGCCGGTCTGAGAAACGGTCATGTTCAGCAGACCGCGCTCTCCTGCCTCCGCCATAAATGCCTTCACAACATCCTTTGCACCGGCGGCGATGCCGCAGGTGCCCATGCTGACGACCACATGGCTGGCATCTGCGTGTTCACGGCGCAGGTTGACCTGACCGAGCGTTGCCAAACGAATGGCTTCCAGTTCCGCAACAGATTTCATGGTGTATGCACCTCCGAAATAAATCTCTCCGGCATCAAGCGCCTCGGCGCCGTCTGCCCGCTTAAATTCTTCGCTTATGTAATTCCCGACCCAACGGTAGACCGCCGGACTCGATACCTCTGCTCCGCCGAGCAGCACTTTTACCTGAGCCATATCCAGCTCTGCCCGTCCGCAGCTTCCTTCATATTCAAAGTGAAGCAGCGGCTTTTTATTGACCGCCAGCGTCTGCACCGCGCCGGTGAGATCTCCCATTGGCGGACAGTCAAACTTATCATACCTCAAATGCACCTGTAGTCTTGTTCCTTTTCCCACCTGTGAATCGATCTTGATCCCTCCGCCGCAGCTCTGAGCGCACGCCTTCATCAGCGGCAGCCCAAGTCCCATGCGGCGGGTTTTGCGAGTAGTGAAGAATGGAGAAATGCATTTTTGAAGCGTATCGGCATCCATGCCGCAGCCGTCATCCTCTATCTCAAAGCGGATCATGCCGCCCTTTCTGACGATGCTCAGATACAGATGCTCCGCGCCTGCCGCAGCCGAATTTTGGCAAAGATCGAGAATATTCAGCGCCAGTTCCGTCATTGCTTACTTATTGCTCAGATCCGTTTTGGATCCGTCTTTCTATCGATCACTGATTGCGGTACTTGTTCAGGATGCCGGGAATATCCTTGGGCACCAGACGACCGTAAACGTCATCGTTAATCATCATAACCGGAGCCAGACCACAGGCGCCCAGGCAGCGGGTATCCTTAATGGTGAACAGTCCGTCTGGAGAAGTCTTGCCAACAGGCGTTGCCAGCGTTTCAACGACCTTATCCAACACGTCCTTGCTGCCCTTAACGTAGCAGGCGGTGCCCAAGCAGACGCCGATGATATACTGACCGCGCGGATCGAGTGCGAACTGAGAGTAGAAGGTGGCAACACCATAGACCTCGCTCAGCGGCACGCCCAGACCCTCCGCAATGCGGATCTGCACATCCTTCGGCACATGACCAAAGATATCCTGTGCAGACTGCAGCGTCATCATAACGGCGCCCTTCTGATTCTTGTTGATCTCGATGACCTTATCCAGTTCCTGATACAAAGCCTTGTTGCTTACCGGCATAGGTAGGTCCCTCCTTAAATAAAAAAACGATTGATCGCCTTCCGGCGGATACTCATTGTAAATGTTTAATTTTTCCTTCACTTATTTTAACACGCCCGACGCGCAGCTCCTATATGCTGTGTAAAATTTAACGCACAGCATAATTTTATGTCATTTATTCTTAATGTGCATCAGGCAAAAAATCAGCCACCGCATCCAGCGCGGACACGGCAGCCGCTGCTATTTGATTCCGAACTGCTTTCAGCCCTTATTTTTAAGCTCCATCAAAGCCAGCGCGAGCTGATCGGGACAGGACGTGCCGCCGCGGCACTGGATGCCCTTGAGACGTGCGATGGCATCATCTACCTTCATGCCCTCTGCCAGACGGGCAACACCCTGCGTATTGCCTGCGCAGCCGCCGATAAAATGAACAGATTTGATAGTATCGCCGTTTACTTCGATCTCGATCGCTCTGGAGCAGGTACCGCGAGTCTTATAAAAAAACATCTTTGTGATCTCCTTTCATAGTTCGTTTCAACCAACTGTTATTGTATCATATATCAGCTCAATTAGGCAACACTAACTTTTCCAAATTCCTACACTAATATTAATAATCATCCACCGGCGTAGCCGGTGGTTTTTCCTATGCGGGCATAGCCCTAGA
>CAZYQB010000290.1:0-2320 GCA_964649595.1 uncultured Oscillospiraceae bacterium
TATAAGCACGAGGCTACACCTGCATGCTCTGCAGTGAGAGCAATTTCTCTGGCAACGGGTATTGTATCCATGCTTACGTTGGAGAACGCCATGCTCACTGCCTTCGGGCAGGAGAGCAGTGAGCAGTTTCAACAGATTATGCTTCGGTTAACCGGCATCGGAGTAATTTTATCGATTCAGGGAATTTCGATTTATATGATCCGCAAAGCAGGAAAAATGCTTAGATCGTTGACAGCAACAAACCATATCGCTGCGCCGAATAAAGAGGAGTGAAAAATACATGAACGACAAGCAGAGTAATATGCCCTTTCAGTATACCTATTCTGCAAAAGAGCAGGAAGAAATCAAGCGGATTCGAAGTAAATATGTACCTGAGGAAGAAAGTAAAATGGAAAAACTGCGCCGATTAGATAACAACGTGACTAGCAAAGCTATCGCGTGTGCATTGTCGGTCGGGATTGGCGGTACTTTGATCCTGGGTATCGGAATGAGCTGCTGTATGGTCTGGGGTGGAACAGCATTTGTTCCGGGAATTGTTATTGGATTTGTGGGCATCGCAATGCTGAGCAGCGCACATCCGATGTATAATTATGTTTTGCGGAAGGAGAGAAAACGCATCGCTTTGGAAATTTTGCGCTTGACAGATGAGTTAATCAAATAAAGACAGCATCATAAAGCAATATATGGATTGCCTAAAAAGTGAGCAAACATTCTTTTTGAGGAATGATGGCTCATTTTTTGAGTAAAAAGAAGAAGTGTGTTTATGATGATATGGCAGAATTGTAAATATTCGTTGCGATGAAGGGCTTTTTATGTTACAATGTGGGGAGAAAAAAGGAGTTTATCTCAAATAGGAGATGTAGGCAATGAATATTGTTATTATCGGTGTCGGAACAATCGGAGAAACTATCCTCAAGAGTCTTTCGGCAGAGGGACACACAATTACAATCATTGACGAGGACAGAAATTCCATTGAAAGTCTGATCGAAAAATATGATGTGTTCGGCATTGTAGGAAACGGCGCGTGTATGGATATCCAAATGGAAGCCAATGCAGGGTCTGCCGATCTGGTCATTGCACTGACACGAAACGATGAACTCAATATATTTGCCTGTCTTGTTGCCAAGCGTCTGGGAGTCAGCAATACGATTGCGCGCGTCAGAAATCCAGACTATCGTCAGCAAATTGAGGAAATGAAAGATGCTCTTGGTATTTCGCTGGTTGTAAATCCGGAAAAAGAAACGGCAAACGAGATCTTTAATCTGATCAACATTCCATCAGTTGTCCGAGTTGAGAGATTTGCCAAGGGAAAAGTATTGCTTGTAGAGGTTGCCGTTGAAAAAGGCTGCCCTATGATTAATGAGACATTGGTTACACTGGGCAAAAAGCTGCACTCACGATTTCTGATCTGCGCGGTTCAAAGAGAGGATCGGGTTATCATTCCGACGGGCAACTTCATCATCCGCGAAGGCGATAAAATACACGTTACGGCGGATACTGCGAATATCATCGACTTTTTGGCAGAGGTAAATTTGGCACCGCTTCCTATGAAAAATATCATGATTGCAGGCGGAGGAAAGACTGGTTTTTATTTGGCGGATGCATTGGCGCGAAAGAAGTATACTGTCAAGTTGATCGAGGCAGATGCCTCAAAAGCAGACGAACTGGCAGATACTCTGCCGGATGTAACGGTCATTTGTGGAAACGGTACACAGCACGATCTGCTGATCGAAGAAGGCATTGAAATGATGGATGCCTTCGTAGCCTTGACTGATATCGATGAAGAGAATATCATCGTTTCCATGTTTGCCAATAAAAAACACGTCAAGAAGACCATCACCCGCATTGCCAATGATGACCTTTGCGGTATGCTTGATGAGTTGGGCATAGAAAATAATGTGTCGCCGAAGCGGCTCGCGGCAAACAGAGTCATCAGCTATGTACGCGCGCTTGTCAATTCGCGAGGCAGCAATGTGCTGACGCTGTATCAGCTGGTCGACAATCGGGTTGAAGCGTTGGAATTTTCTGCGAAGTCGCACGAGAACATCTATAATATACCACTGAAAGATCTCAAAATCAAAGAGAATTGCTTAGTTGCCTGCATTATCCGAAAAAATGAAGTAATTATTCCTAACGGCAGCACAAAGATCCGATTTGGTGATAATGTTGTGGTGGTAACGACGCACAAAAACTTTGGTGATCTGACAGACGTATTTAAATAGGGTGATGCTATGAATTACAGAAAGCTGGGAACAATTCTGGGAAAAATCATGGTTCTTGAAGGAATCATGATGCTTGTACCTATGGCGGTCAGTTTGAT
>CAZYQB010000290.1:2330-2993 GCA_964649595.1 uncultured Oscillospiraceae bacterium
AGAGAACCGCTGAAAAATGCGCTTGCCTTTTTAATCCCGCTTCTTGCCGTAATGCTTATCGGCTTTTTGATGCAGCGCCTCAAGCCAGAAAGAGATCATCTTTATCAAAAAGAAGGATTTGCGCTCACGGCGATGGTCTGGCTGGTCATGACGCTGTTTGGTGCGATTCCCTTTGTGATCAACGGTGATATCCCAAACTATATTGATGCCTGCTTTGAAATGATGTCCGGATTTACTACCACAGGTTCGAGTATTATTACCGATATCACGGTGATCTCACATTCTTCGTTGTTCTGGCGCAGTTTTTCTCATTGGATCGGCGGCATGGGCATTCTGGTATTTGTGCTGATTTTTATCCCTGAAAGCAATGATGGTTCTTCCATGCATCTGCTGCGTGCGGAAAGTCCCGGACCACAAGTTGGTAAATTGGTTTCAAAAATGAAGGCTACTGCTCGAATCCTGTACCTGATTTATCTGGGAATGACAGTGCTGGAGGTCATCGTGCTGATGCTCGATAAGCCGATCCCCGGTTATGAAAATGAACAGTTCTTCTTCAGTCTGCTTGCAGCCTTCGGCAGTGCCGGCACAGGCGGATTTGGCTTTATTCCGGGCAGTATGGAACTGTTGCATCCGTTCTCCCAGTATGTTATTGCGATCTTCCTG
>CAZYQB010000291.1:0-2992 GCA_964649595.1 uncultured Oscillospiraceae bacterium
CAAGGCAAACCCCCAAAGGATTAGTTACCATCTAAAACAACACAAGTCTCAAACTCGGAGATTCTTATTAGCCTGTTGTCTGAAGATTAGTTACCATCTAAAACAACACAAGTCTCAAACGCGCGTATACACCGTTTGCCAGCTCGCCCGGATTAGTTACCATCTAAAACAACACAAGTCTCAAACAGCCCAGAGACACATCGGCACCGATATTGCGATTAGTTACCATCTAAAACAACACAAGTCTCAAACATCCGCATCGTATCCATAGATTCTGCCGTAGATTAGTTACCATCTAAAACAACACAAGTCTCAAACCTCAAATGAGACCACGCCACAACAAAACGCTGTGCTATTTTAGTGGTTATTCATAGTTTAACCGATATTCTCATGAGAATCAAGGGTTAATTCGCACATTTCCTCATCAAACAAAGTAATTGCTTCAAACGGGTACAATGGTTTATGAGCATGGCTTTCCAACAGCATCAGATTGATTTTCTGATACTGCACCATTTTATACAGTTGAATCAATTCTTTCTCACTGAAGAAGGATTTCGCATTAACCAATACAAAGCATTGATTCTTTGTAGTACGATGAATCAGCATGATTTGTTCATACAATGCTTCATATGCAGGAAGTCCTTCCAAGTCTACGCGAAATTCCATGGCTTTGAGCAGAACGGATAAGTTTTCGCTCTGCTCATAAGCAACGGGATAATCGGCAAGCGATGCCAGCTTGCCAAGATAGTTCTGAATTGTCCATGAAAGCTGATAGGTATCCATTGCCATGGTTTCCTGCACTGATTTTAGCAATGCCGCAATCAACTTGGTCTGCACTTTCTTTTCCACGGTATGAAGGTGAACATAATCAAATAGTACATTCATACAGCCGCAGCATTCAAGAGGCTTGTCTTTTCGCGAAAGAACAAACTCTCCTTCTTTACCTTCGCTCTGCCCGATCAATTCACTGACCACTCGGCGAAAGATAACAGGATTTTCCAACACCAGCACGGGAATGCTGTTTTCTTTGAAGCAAATCGGCTTCGAAAATAACGGATTCATCAGCTTCACAGAAAAATCGTCCTTTCGTCGCTGTCTATAACTTCCGAATGAAATTCACCTACAACATACTCCATTTTTGCGAATTGCTTTTCGGTAACAACCAGCATCTGCACCAAGCCTTCAGGTGGTTTGTTACGGCGTACACTTTCCATTACTGATCCTGCCGCTGACATATTCAGAGCCAGCTTGCAATATACCGATTCCTGCAACATTAAAAATCCGTCTTTAATCAGATGCTTTCGGAAAGTGGTATATGACCGTTTCTGCTCAGTTGTCTGCATGGGCAGATCAAAAAACACGATTACTCTCATAAATCTATAGCTCATATTCAATCATATGTAGTTCGTCCAGTTCGCCGCTTTGCAATGCTCGAAAAATTCCGGCACAATACAACCGCAGCGCATACAGCAGCACTTGATGTTTACCGTCAAAGGTCACTTCGGTCTGAAGTAGGCGGATCAATGTATGCTTTTCCTCTTTCTCAAAAGAAACAGGCTGTATTTTCATAACCGCATTGTCTACCAGCGGACGCAGCGGTTCCATCAGGTCACAACCCAGATTATAGGCATTAAATACATTGTCATGAAAGATGCCTAACTGTGTCAAATAACCTGCTGCCGAAATTTCTCGATTGATCGCTGAAAGAATTAAACCATATCCATAGTTGAGAGCCGCATTTTCAGGTGTAGACAATGCGCGCGAAAATTCCGTACCGAACAGCGCATTAAAATAAACTTTTGCAGCATGTCCCTCTCTGTTGGTCGTATCGCCGGGCTGGAGTTGTGACAGGTATTGTGTCAACAGCTCCGCCTGAGGTCGCTCCCAATGAAGCAGTACATTCCTTTGGTTGCGTATCTTTGCACGGATGATTTCTGTCCAAACAGCTTCCTTGTGTGCTTTTGTCCATCCGATTTGCTGCCGAATCTTTGCGGTAGAATCATGACTGCCGCTGCAGGGAATCAGCTCCCCATAAGGATTTCTCTGCTGATCGCAGAAAATAACTTTCACCTTATGGGAGAGCAGCTCACACATAGCATAAGCAGTGATGGATATAGCTGTGCTTTCCAGCATCAACACGCCGATTTCGCTGATGTGTACTCGTCGCGTTTCCTCAAGGGTTCGCACAACGATGTAGTCCATCTTGAAATCTACTTTTGCATTACTGGTCACAACCACCACACGCCAACTCAAAACTTATCTCCCAGCAGATCAATCTCTTGCTCGTATACGCCCGTGACAGACTGGTTAATAAGCAGCATCCTATTTCCTTTTTTAGTGCTAATATTTTTGGTAACACTAATCTGCCCTGTTTTCTTTCCTTTGATTTTCTTCAAATCAGCTTGCATACCTGCTGTTCTAAACAGATTCAATATCTCTATCAATACCCCTATCTGTTCCGACACCGAGCATTCAATGAAGTGCTGTCTATGTTCACTTAAATGCTTTATTGGTGTTTTATACATCGTACGATAAATGGTACTCGTTAGCTTATCAAACAGGATATCATACAGCAGTGTATTTTTCTCTTTCGACACAATCTCATTGCCAAAGCCTGTCGTATGACTCTTGCCTATCGCTTTGATATACTGCTGCCAAACAGGATCAATTACAAGTTGAACGGCATTATTGTAGAAAATCGTATTATTGGAACGAGACGCGATTCTCATTCTAAAGCCATCATATGAAAAAAGGGAACCTTTTCTGATACACGCTATGAGAATCTTAGGATTGCTAAGTTTCAATATATTTTCACAATATGCTTTGGGATCACGTTCATAAAGTGACTGATACATCAAAAAGACCGTTTCAATGGAACGTACACTTTGACCATCTTCATCAGTATGCTCAATCAACGCAAAATATGCACCACTCAAGTTATCATATGCACCATATTTTTGGAGAATCATTCTCGGATCACTGCTTTTAACCA